>JAJFHL010000100.1 GCA_021775615.1 Hyphomicrobiales bacterium | reverse complement strand
GTTTACATCATGCTCGGCGGCTATGCCTATTATGTCGGCGTACAGCTGCTTGGCATGCCGAAGATCGCAAGTTTCGCGCTTGCCATTCTTGCGGGCGTTTCGTTCGGTATTGCCACCTATTTGGTCCTGGTCAAGCGCTTGCAGCACGATCCCATCGCGGTCGAAATCTCAACACTCATCCTGGCCGTGGTCATGCAGTCGCTGATCATTCTTGTGTTTTCCGCCGCGCCCAAATCCATGTGGCCGCTGATCCCCGGTGCGCTGCACTTCGAAGGCATCTCCGTCACCAACAACATCCTGCTGGCCATGGTGGTGAGTTGGGCGATCTTGGGCGGGCTCTTGCTGTTCGTCCACAAGACCCATGTGGGGCGCGCCATTCAGGCGGTATCCATGGACCGCAAGGGAGCGGTCGTTTCAGGGATCGATCCGCAGCGGATCAACCTCATCACCTGGGCAATCTCGGGCGCGCTTGGTGCGGTCGCCGGCGTCTTTTTTGCGACCTACACCCAGCTCGCGCCAGGCATGTGGGTGGCGCCTCTCATCATCGCGGTTGCGGTGGTGATCGTCGGCGGCATCGGATCGATTATCGGCAGCCTGGTTGCGGCTCACGTGATCGGCTTCATGGAAACCATCACAACGTCGCTGATCACTCCGGAACTGCGCGGTGTATTCACCATGGTGCTGATCATTGTCGTGCTGGTGGCGGCCCCCAAGGGGCTCTTCGGAAAAGAGGAGCTTTAACGTGGACCGCACCGGACTTGGGAAAGCGCTGGCCTGCTGGGCCGTCTTCGGGATCGTGATGTGCCTGCTGCCCTTCGTGGTGACGACGGGCACCTTGCGCGTCTTTATCTTCGCGAACTTTCTAGCCATGTTCGCCATGAGCTGGGACATCATCTCCGGGCGCACCGGCTACATCAGCTTCGGGCATCCATTCCTGATCGGCGTTGCCGGTTACACGACGGCGATGCTGACCTACCACCTCGACGTGCCGCTGTTCCTGAGCATCCCTGCGGCGGTGTTGGCGGCCATGGTGGCGGGGACCTTGTTCTTCGTGCCCGCGCTTCGCACGCGCGGCACCTATTTTGCCCTTGTCACACTCGCCTTCATGGAACTGCTCTATGGCCTGACGCAGGTGGTGCAGCCGAAGATTACCGGTGGCACGAGAGGGCTCTCGGGGCTGCCGTCGGTGGTCTCGGGCGCGGTGCCGAACTACTATCTCTCGTTTCTGGTCATGTTCGCGATCGGCATCGTCCTGTGGCTGATCGTCAGGACCCGCATCGGAACCGCGCTCAGTGCGATCCGCATGGACGAAGACGCGGTCAAGAGTACCGGGCTCAACACCACCAAGCTGAAGCTCTTCGCGTTCATGGTGAGCGCCGCCGTCGCCGGCATCGCCGGCGCACTCTATGTGCACTATCTGGGCTCGATTGCGCCGCGCGGCATCTTCGAGATCAATTTCCTGTTCACGATCCTGGTGGCGGCGCTGTTGGGCGGTCCCGGCACCATCATCGGCCCGATCATCGGGGCCTTCTTTCTGACCTGCCTGCTGGAGTTCCTGCGGCCCTATATCCCCGGGACCGAACGCTATCTGATCTACGGCCTTGTCGCGCTGGTTCTTTACTACTACGCGCCGAAGGGCCTTTACGGCATCATCACTTGGGTTCTGGAGCGGGTCGGCGTCATCAAACCCGAGGGGGCGAAGGCATGACCGCCCTTCTCGAACTGCGCAACATGACCAAGAAGTTCGGCGGCCTCACCGCGGTCAACGAAATGTCGTTCGAGGTGAATGAGGGTGAGACACTCGGCCTGATCGGACCGAATGGCGCCGGCAAGACCACCATCTTCAACCTGATCATGAACGAGCTGAAACAGAACTCCGGAGAGATCCTGCTTCAGGGTAAGGAGATTTCCCGCCTGGCGACCCACGAACGGGTCAAACGGGGTATCGTGCGGACCTACCAGGTGCCGCGGCCGTTCGCCGAGATGACTGTCGCCAGCAACATTCGCGTCGGCATGATGCCGGACGACCTGGTGTTGATGATTAGTGAGCCGCCGGATACGGCAAAGGAGCGCGAGATCGGCAAAGCTGTCGGTTTCGGTGACCGCGAGCTTGCCATGTATCCGAGCGAGCTTTCCATGGGCGACCTCAGGCGGCTCGAACTGGCGCGCAATATTGCCGCCGATCCCAAACTTCTACTCCTGGACGAGGTGTTCGCCGGCCTCACGGTGGGTGAGATCAGCCAGATCTCCGACCTGCTTGTGGAAAAGAAGAAACAGGGGCTGACCTACATCATCGTGTCGCACGACCTGCGCTCTCTGGCGCCGCTGGTGGACCGCGTCGTCGCCATGTCCTTCGGCGAGATGATTGCCGAGGGTTCGTTCGATGAGGTCATCTCGGACGAAGGCGTACAAAAAGCCTATTTGGGTCACTGAGGGTTAGGGGACTGGACAAGCACATGGCCCTTCTGGAAATCGAAAAGCTCGATGTTTTCTACGGCAAGGCGCAGTCGCTGCATGGCGTCGATCTCAATGTCGAAGCCGGCAAGATCGTCGGCATCATCGGGCCGAACGGGGCCGGCAAGTCGACCCTGCTGGACACCGTGCTTGGCCTGACGACGCGCAAGGGCAGCGTGCGGTTCGACGGCAGGGACCTCGCCAAGATTGCACCGGCCAAGGTTGTGAGCCTGGGCATCGGCTATGCTCCCGAACGCGGCAATCTGTTTCCCTTTATGGGGGTGCGCGAGAACCTGCTCGTCGGCGCCTACAATGCGCGCGACAAGATCGATGAAAATCTGCGCATGGTCTTCGATCTGTTCCCGGTGCTCGAGGCGCGCCAGTCTCAGGAAACCCATACGCAGAGCGGCGGCGAACGGCAGATGGTGTCGCTTGGGCGTGCCCTGATGACCAGCCCGAAGCTGCTGCTGGTCGATGAGCCGACCATCGGTCTGGCACCGAAGGTCTGTCTCGACATTGCGGCGGCGCTCAAGAAGCTCAATGAAAAGATGGGGCTGACCATTGTCATCACAGAGCAGAACGTCAATTTCGCCATGAGCCTTGCGCAGGAAATTCATTTGCTGGAAACCGGACGGATCAGGCTCAGCGGGACGCCCGACGAGTTGATGAAGGAAACCCACATCAAGGAAACCTACTTTGGGGCCTAGCGAATGTGGGCGTCCCGGGGGCGAAAGCACGGTTTCGCTTGAGATTTCGCAATGGTCGCCCTATATTGAACTGAACACTGTATACAGTATACAAAGATTATCCAGAGAGGCGTGAGACGCGGATGTGCGGCATCGCAGGCAGAATTTTGAACTCAACCGGCAGCGTCGGCCGTGATCTGGTCGATCTGATGGAGGCGCAGCGCCACCGCGGCGCGGACTCCACCGGTTTTGCGATTTACGGGCCTCCGGTGGAGGAGGGGTTCATCGTCCGGGCGATGGGGCTCAACCGCGATGCTCTGTCGAATGACCTGGAGGATTTTCTCGCTATCCTGCGCGACAACGGATCGGACTTCCTGGCCGACCCGACGACGGACGACGCAAAGACAACACATGTTTCCGTACGCATGCTGATCAAGGAGCCGGGATCGCTGGAGGCCTGGTCGAAGCAGGCGGACACCATGTGCGACCGGATCGAGATCCAGTCGGTCGGGAAATCCCTGGAGATCATCAAGGATCTGGGCGGTGCCGCCGAGGTGGCGGACAAGCACGGGCTGCGCGACTTTGTCGGAACCCATGGGCTCGGCCATGCCCGGCTGGCGACGGAATCTGAAGTCTCGCCCACCGCCAGCCACCCGTTCTGGGCGCGGCCGTTTGCCGATGTTGCCATCGTCCATAACGGTCAGATCACCGACTATTACACCTGGCGCGACCGGCTGGAGCGCAAGGGCTACCAGTTCATGACCTACAATGACAGCGAACTCATTGCGGTGTGGATTTCCGACCGCATGTCCCAGGGCATGACCCAGGGCGAAGCGCTCAAGCGCTCGATCACCGACATCGACGGCGTCTTCACCTATCTCATTTCCGATATGACAAGCATGGGCTTTGCCAAGGACCGCTTTGCCATCAAGCCGCTGGTGGCGGCTGAGGTCGGCGGCGAGATGGCGGTAGCGACCGAAGAGCAGGCAGTGCGCATGCTCTATGCCAACGAGGTCGATATCAACAACTACGACGGGCCGAGCCTCACCAAGACCTGGGACATCGGCGAGGTCAGGAAAGCGGCATGAGCGAAGTTACCGTCAGCGTCGGCTCGAGGCCGATCCGCGAAGTCAATCGGGAGATCCAGGCAGCGCTCGGCGCCGGCCACAAGGTCAACGTGGTCGATACCCGTTCGCGGCACAATCTCGGCATCGGCCTGCCGGACGGTGCGAAGATCTCGTTCGAAGGCAGCGTCGGCTATTACTGCGGCGGCCTCAACAACGGCGCGGAGATCGATATTGAGCGCAATGCCGGCTGGTCGGTCGGCGAAGCCATGGCCAAGGGCAAGATCACAGTCGGCGGCTATTCCGGCATGGCGGTGGGCGCCTCCATGCGCGGCGGCCTGATCCACGTCAAGGGCGATGCGGGTCCGCGCTGCGGGGTCGCCATGAAGGGCGGCGACGTCATCGTCGAAGGCAAGATCGGATACCTCTCCGGCTTCATGGCCCATGCCGGCCGCATCATCGCGCTCGGCGGTGCCGATGGTGCTTGCGGCGATTCGCTGTGGGGCGGCGAAGTGTGGGTCGGCGGACCGATCGAGTCCCTCGGTGTGGATTCGAAGGTTGTCGAGCCGACACCCGAAGAGATTGCGGAAGTCGAGGCGCTGCTCGCCAGCGTCGGTATCAATGACACATCCCACGACTGGCAGAAGATCGTCTCGGCCCAGCAGTTGTGGCATTTCGAGAGCAGGGATGCGAGCTCATGGCTGATGATATAAAGACACATTACGAGTATCCCTTCGACATGCCGTCGGAAGAGGCGGTGGCGATGACCGACGGCGCCGATCCGACCCGGCCGGCCGGCGTGCCGTCGTCCTATGACCGCGGCGGTTCGGTGCGGTGGACGCCTGAAGCGATTGCCGAAACCCACGCGTTGTCTCGGCTCGGGCGCTATCAGATCCGAGGCTACAACACCTTCAACAAGAGTATGCCGACCTTTGACGACCTGACCTTCGTCCCGGCGACGATGACGCGGCTTCCGCTGGAAGGCTACCGGGAAAGCTGCGACACCAGGACGGTGCTGGGCAACCGGCCCGGGCTGGTGGAAAAACCGCTCGAACTCGATATCCCAATCTATATCGCGTCCATGTCCTTCGGTGCCCTGTCGGCCAATGCCAAGGCGGCGCTCGGCTATGGCGCCTCCAAGGTCGGCACCATGACCTGCACCGGCGAAGGGGGCATGCTGGAAGACGAACGCGAGGCCTCCCAGAAACTGGTCTACCAGATGACGCCGTCGCGCTACGGCCTTGATCTCGATCACCTGCGCATGGCGGACGCGATCGAACTGGTTGTGGGGCAGGGCGCAACACCCGGCACCGGCGGTCTGCTGCTCGGCATGAAAGTGTCGGACCGGGTCGCGGACATGCGCACCCTGCCAAAGGGC
>JAJFHL010000099.1 GCA_021775615.1 Hyphomicrobiales bacterium | reverse complement strand
AGGTGTTTTTCAAATTCCTTCGGGCAGTCGGAATACTTGTCGAGATAGTCCCAGTCCGCATATCCGTCGCGAAACAGCACATGCATGATGGCGCAGGCCAGGGCGCCGTCGGTTCCAGGACGCAGGACGATGCCGATATCGGCTTGCTTCATGGTCGAGGTCTCATAGACATCGACGACCGCAATCTTTGCGCCGCGCTCCTTGCGCGCCTTGATCGCATGGGTCATCACGTTGACCTGGGTGTGGACCGGGTTGGTGCCCCAGATCACCACCAGGTCGGAGACCGCCATCTCGCGCGGATCGGGCCCCCTGAGCGCACCGGGACCGACCATGGAGCCGGGCCACGAGAGCGCGGTGCAGATGGTGTCGTACATGCCCGAGTAGCCCTTGGTGTTGCGCAGCCGGTGAATACCGTCGCGCATCACATGCCCCATGGTGCCCGCGTAGTAATAGGGCCAGACCGCTTCGGCTCCGTGCGCCTGCTCGGCCTTCAAGAGCCCTTCGGCGACTTCGTCGAGCGCCTGATCCCAGGTGATGCGCTCGAAGTCGGATGAGCCTTTCTCCCCCACCCTGCGCAATGGGTGTTTCAGGCGGTCTGGGTGATGGATCCGTTCGGCGTAACGGCCCACCTTGGCGCAGACCACGCCGTCCGTGTAAGTGTTGTCCTTGGCGCCACGCACCTTGCCGATGGTGAATTCATCGATCTTCTCGACCTCCAGCGCGCAGGTCGACGGGCAGTCGTGCGGACAGGCGCTGAAATGGGTTTCGACCTTTGGGCGGATGTTCATCGGCGCGGATCCAGTGTCTTGGGGGCTTCAGTCCTTGTAGTCCGGCTGGGTGCGCTCCAGCATGCGCATGAGCGCCGGCCAGCCACGCGCGCCGTGCGGCACCTCGCCGGGCATTCCTTCGCGGACCAGGTCTTCGATCGCGTTGTCCGGCGGGATCACCATTTCCGCGCCGCTCGACAGAACGTCGACCTGGATCTTGCAGGCCATCTCCATGAAGTAGTGATAGTAGAACGCTTCCGCCGCCGTGCGCCCGCAGGCGAGCAGGCCGTGATTGCGCAGCACCATCAGATAGTTCGGCCCCAGATCGCGGCCGAGAAGCTCGCACTCGTCTTCTGCAAATGTCACCACCTGGTAGTCGTGATAGGCGATCGTGCCACGCACGATGTTGGCGTGTTGCGACAGCGGCAGAAGGCCGTCTTTCATGGCGGACACAGCACAGCCGGCGCGGGTGTGGCTGTGCAGCACGAAGTTGATTTCGGGACGGGCCTTCAGCACCGCTGTATGGATCAGGTGGCCCGCCATGTTGGGCTCCTCGTCGCCGGTGACGACCTCGCCGTCGAAATTCATGTGCAGCAGCGAGGACGCGGTGATCTCGTCGAACATCAGGCCATAGGGATTGATGAAATATTCATCCGGCCGCCCCGGCGCGCGGGCCGAGATATGAGTATCGATCACATCGGTCCAACCGTAATGCACGAACAGGCGGTAGAGGGCCGCCAGATCACGTCTTACGCCGTAGTCTTCCGTGTCATGCTGAGCAAGGGAGGTCACATTCGACATGGCAGTGAGTTCCTGAATTGATCAAATCTACGGTTTGCGGTTTCGCGGGATACTACTCCGCAGGGCTCGCTGAGGCAAAGCAAGAAGCACCGCACAGCCTGTGGCTGGCGGGCGCTTGCCTCACTCTATTCCCGACACAAGCACGGTCGGGAGCCAGGTGGCGACCTCCGGCCAGAAGAACACAAGCAGCAAGGTGACGACCTGGCAGCAGACGAATGGCAAGACGCCCCAGTACATGTCCGAATAGGTGATTTCGGGCGGCGCGATGGAGCGCAGATAGAAGATCGAGGGGGCCATTGGCGGGGTCAGGTAGGATGTCTGGATCACCACCACCATCAACACCGCGAACCAGATCGGATCGACATTCGCCGCGGCCAGCAGCGGGATGAATATGGGCAGGCAGATGAGGACGATTGAGACCCAGTCAAGAATGAACCCGGCAATGAACACCACCGTCAACAGCAGCAGAACCAGGCCCAGTTCACCGACACCGAGCGCGTCCACCACCGTAGAGACAAGTTCATTGCCGCCATGGATGCGGAAAACACCGGAGAACATAGATCCGCCAACCACGATCAGCAGGATCATGCAGTTGACGAGGAGCGTCTGGGTCAGCGTTTCCTTGAGAACGGTCCAGGTCATGCGGCCATAGCAGATAGTCAGGACGACCGCGCCCACCGCGCCGACTGATGCCGCTTCGGTCGGCGTCGCGATGCCGACGATGATGGCGCCAAGCACAGCAAGGATCAGGACCACCGCCGGCACGAAGGCGGTGAGCGTGATCCATAGCCGCCGTCCGATGGGCACGATGTCTTCAACGGGCGCCCTCGGCCCCTCTTCCGGCTTCATGATGCAACGCACCAGGATGTATCCGAAGAACAGGGTGACCATGATCATACCGGGCGCCAGAACGCCGGCGAAGAGCTGACCGACCGACATGTTGGCCACTGAGGCGTAAATCACCACGACGATGGAGGGCGGGATCATGGTGCCGAGTGATCCACCGGCGCAGATCGTGCCCGAGACCAGCACGCGGGAATAGCCGTATTGCAGCATTGCCGGAATGGCCATCACGCCGATCACCACCTCGACCGCGCCGACAATCCCGGTTGATGCCGCGATCACCGCGGCCATCGTCATGGTGGCCAGCGCCAGACCGCCCGGCAGCCGGCCGAGCCACATGCGCAAAGCATCGAACAGCCGTTCCGCAATACCGGAGCGCTCCAGCATGAAGCCCATGAAGACGAAGGGCGGAACCGCCGACAACAGAAACTGCGATGCGGTCTGGGTGATACCTGCATACATCTGCAGGCCGATCACACCGCCATAGATCGGCAAGCCGAACAGAAAGGCGGTGGCGAGCAGCGAAAACGCGATCGGCAGCCCGAGGAAGACGAACACGAACAGGGCCGGGAACATCAGTGCGGCAAGAAGTTGACCGCTCATGCCGGGAGGTCCTGTTCACGTTGACTTGGCGCCTTCACGTCGGCTGGATCCAAGAGCCCGAACACGTGGCGGACCGATTCAATCATCACCTGCAACGTAAGGCCGACCACGCCGAGGGCGATGCCGGTGAGAAACGGCCAGACCACCGGCTCCCACGTTGACATATTCTCCAATGTGCCACGCACAAAGGCCTTGTGCGCCTTCAGCACCGTGGCGTACGAGGTGAGCCACAAGGCCGGAAGGAATATGCAGAGATAGAAGGCCAGATTGATAAAGTGCTGGACCCGCAGGGGGAAACGCGACGACAGAAAATCGATCCTTACATGAGCGTTCTTCTGCAACGTATAGGCGCCGCCGATCAGGAACAGAGTGCCATTGGTCATGTAGGTGATGTCGATCGCCCAGATGGTGGGCGCATTGAAGACACGCCGCGCCACAACCTCGAAAATCATGACGGCGATAAGACACACGATCATGACCATGGCGATGGCGGCGGTTGCCTGCCCGAACCTGTCGAGCGCGGGCAGAACCCGCTTGAGGATCAGCGTTTTCAAGGGTTCAAACAGATGCGGCCGGAGCACCGGGCCCCGGCCGCAATTGGTGTCAGTCTTGGTGGTCGACGACGAGATACTTCGATCCCGCGCGCCAGCGATCCTGGAACGTGGTCAAAGACTTGAAGACCTTTTCCGGCCATTCGTTGCCCTTCGCCTTGGCTTCGGCGGCCGCATTGGCGGCCCATTCCCTGGCTGCCACCCGAGCTTCGTCGACGAATTCCGGCGACAGTCGGATGAACTCATTCTTGCCGGCCTCCTGCAGCTTCACAACCGCATCGAGATCCTGATTGATGATGGCGAGGAAGCTGTCATGGGTGACGACGCGGCCGGCAACTGTCATGGCGACCTTGATATCATCAGGCAGTTCGTTCCACTTGTCGAGCTTGATCAGGGTTTCGAACGCCCATGCGGGGGCATGGATGCCCGGGTAGATCAGGTACGGAGTGATCTCGTGGTAGCCGCGCGCGAAGTTCTCGCCCGGCATGGAATACTCCGCCAGATCGATGCCCTTCTTCTCGAGCATGCCGTAGATTTCCGAACCCGGCACCGTTGTGGGCGCGGCGCCGAACTTGTCCTTCACGACAGCGGCCCAGTTGCCGAGCGTGCGGTATTTCAGGCCCTTGAGGTCGGCCGTGGTGCGGACCGCAACATGGCTGTGCGCGAACCATTCGGACGGGCCCGAGCCGACGATGATGGCGTGCATGCCCATGGTTTCCTGGCGATGCTTGACCCAAAGCTCCTGGCCGCCGCCCTGATAGAGCCAGCCGTGGAAACTGTCGGTGCCGAGACCGGTCGGGAAGGACGCGATCATCGCATTGGTCGGATCGGCGGTGCCGAGAAAGATCGGCGGCCAGTTGGCCATTTCAACGAGACCGTCGTCGACCGCTTCATGGAGCTTGAAGATGTTGCCGACAGTGCCCGCGGGCAACGGCGTGATCTTCATACGCCCGTTTGTGAGCTGGCCCACCAGCTCGGCATACTTGGCGGCAATGGTCGTCCAGTAGATGCCGGTTTCACGGTCGATCGTGGCCATACGCCACTCATAGTCGGCGGCCTGCGACTTGCCGCTCCACGAAGCGATGGCAAGCACCGTCAGAACCACGGTCAAAAAGCGTTTCATACTAGATCCTCCCTACTGCGTTCGTCCCGTCATCGAGACACAAACTGGATCATCGTGCCGCAGGCTTCGTGCGGCGCGATGCTCCAAACGTCGTTTCCCCGGTCTTTGAATTCCACATGGTTTTCCTCCAACACCGAACATGTCAAGCCCGCGTCGGCAGTCTTGAGCCGCAGGACATGGAGGGCAGTGCCGCCAACCGACTTGAGTGCGAACCGGTTTTCCAGTTCACCAGGAGACAAAAACGTGACCTGGACATTGCCGTAGTCGATGACGATGGCGTCTCCGTCGCGGCTCACGCGTTCGGCGAACAGGGCTCGAAGCGCTGCTTCCGCGTCGTCCACATCGGCCACTTCGCCAAAAAGCTCAGACACCCCGGTCACGCCATTCGGTTGTTCCAGATAGTCTTCGCGCCACACCACGTCCGGCGTGTGGTGGGTGCAGGCGAACATCTTGAGGCCGAGCGATTTCTGCGGATTGAAATTGGCGATGGAAAAGGCGGCGTCCCGGGTGCCGCCCGGCAGGTCCACCGGCCTGGAAAACTCGACCACCTCGCCGTCCGCGGCCGACACATCGGCAAGCTCGCGCGCGCTGGCATGCGCATCGTCAGTCTTCATTGCGTAGCCGAGCAGGCCCTGGCGATGCTCAAGCATGCGCCGCATGCCTTCATTGGAGGCCGTCGGATTGAGCACTCCGATGACTTCGAAATAGGTCATGTCGGGAAGCATGATGGTTGAGTTGGCGGTCCCCATATGGGCCGAATGAACGCCTCTTGGCGTCGGCCTGAAGCCGAGGCGGCGCATGCGGGCATCGCCATCGTCAAGATCCTCAACCAGGATCAGTGTGTGATCGAATGCCGTAATGGACCGCATTTCCCGCCCGCTCTCCTGCCTACGCCAAAACCGCAACCCGATATCGACCGGAAACTTGCCCAATGCAGCACGCCATGGCAATAAGTTAGTGAACGTTCATTATCTGAACATCGCGCCGCCTGTCAATGGCGCGTCAGGCCACGTTGACAGGCCTCGGGCGCTGCAGTAATGAACGCTCACTAACCTCATGTCAAAACTTCTACGGCATACGGAACCATAGTGATCGCAATGCAACAGATCGATCCCCAGGGCGCCGAATTCGACTTTGACGACTATATTGGCGTCGAGGTTCTCTCATCGACGAAAAACCGTGTCGTGGGCCGGTTGGTGGCGCGGCAGCAGCATCTCACCAAAGGCGAACGGATCCATGGCGGTCTCATCGTCGCCCTGGCCGAAACCCTGGCCGGCCAGGGATCGCAGCTCAATCTTTCCTCCGGCTGCGAGACAACCACGATCGAACTGAAAACCAATTTCATGCAGCCGGGACAGCCGGGCCCGATTTTCGGTGTCGCCGTGCCGCTGCATATCGGCCGGACAACGATGGTCTGGCAGACAACCATCCACGATGAAGAAGAACGCAGGCTCGCGGTGGTGCAGCAGACCCAACTTGTGATGCACGGCCAGGCGGAGGAAGCACCGGTCGGCGCCACCTCCCCTGACGCGCCTCCCCTCGATGTGATCGATCACGCCAGCGAGACCGGCCGCGAGAAGAAGGGCGTCCGCAGCACCACTGAACAGCGGCGCGCGCAAATCATTGCCGCGGCGTTTCCGCTGATCTCCAAAAACGGTTTCGCGCAAACTTCGGTGCGCGAGATCGCGCAGGCCGCCGGCCTTTCCGTCCCGGCAATCTACAAATACGTTTCGAACAAGGACGAGATCCTCGAGCTGATCTACGACGATTACATCTCGCAGGCCGAGACGAACGTGGCCACCGCCGCCGGCGAGACCGAGGGTGCGACGCAGAAACTGCGCAGCGCGCTTACGGCGAGCATGGCGGAACTGACCAGGCACGAAGCGCAAATCCGGATGATGTACCGGGAAACCCGGTCCCTGCAGCCGGAAGTCAGGGACCGTGTAAAGAAACAGGGGTTGCGCTATTTCGACGTCTTTCAGGAAATTCTGGAAGAGGGCATCGCTTCCGGTGAATTCAGGGACGTCGACACCAAGCTGGTGGCAAGCCTGATCCCACTGCTGTGCGAGGTCTGGACTTTGCGGCCATGGTCGGTCGGCCCGATCGGCCTCGAAAATGTTTACGACGGGATCGCCGATCTGGTGTTCAACGGAATTGCAGCCGATGAGCGATCCTGAGCCATCGAATGCCCTTTGTCGCGCCTTTGACAGGGCGACACTAGAGCGGGATCAGGAAAAGTGGATACCGGTTTTCCGTCCGATCCCGCTCTATCATACTGGAATCGATCACGTTTTATCGACTTAGGTGATTCAACCTAAGTCGATCGTGATCTAGACGTGGTGACGAAACTGAACTGGAGAGAATAATGAAGGCGGCCGTATTCCACGAGCACGGAGGCTCTGAGAACATCAAGTGGGAGGATTTTCCCGATCCCGAATGCGGTCCCGACGATGTGATCCTCAAAGTGGGTGCGGCGGGCCTCAATGGTTTCGAGCCGATGATCCTGCTCAAGACCACCGCGCTGAAAACGCCGCTGCCGATGATTGTGGCGGGCGACGGCGCGGGCGAAATCGTCGAGCTTGGCGCCAACGTCACGGACTGGGCGGTCGGCGACCGCGCCTCGATCTATCCGATGGTTGCTGGCGAAGGCATGACCGGCGAGACCCGTCTCGGCATTTGTTCCGAACTCCACCGCATTCCCGCCTCGCATCTGGTACGCATGCCGGACGGCTTGAGCTATGAGCACGCGGCAAGCCTGCCGATCGCCTATGGCACGGCGCTGCGCATGATGGTCACGCGGTCCAAGGTGAAGGCAGGTGAAAAGGTCATGATCCTTGGCGCCGCGGGCGGTGTCGGCACCGCCTGCGTACAACTCGCAAAGGCGGCAGGCGCAGAAGTCATCGCCTGTTCCAGCTCGGACTGGAAACTGGAGAAGTTGAAGGAAATCGGCGCCGACCACGTGGTCAACACCGCCACCACGGACTTTCGCCAATGGGTCTGGGACAATCTCGGCAAACCACGCATGGGACAGTCAGGCGGTATCGATCTGATGGTCAACTACATCGGCGGCGACACCTGGGTCGACTGCCTGAAATGCATCGGGCCCGGCGGCCGCATGACGCTGTGCGGCGCCACCCAGAACTACAAGACCGACAATGACTGCCGCTATATCTGGACCTATGAGATCGACATCATCGGCTCCAACGGCTGGACCATGGAGGATCAGGCGGAGATGATGCGCATGGTGGCCGAAAACGAGATCACCCCGGTGATCGACGCGGTGCTGCCCCTCAGCGAGACCGGCAAGGGCGTGCAGAAGCTCATCGACCGCGACTTCTTCGGCAAGATCGTGCTGGTGCCATGAGCGAGAAACTGACGCAAGGCCAGATCCAGGAGATCCTCGACAGCTCGCCCTTCATCTCGTTCTGCGGCATGACCTGCGAGGAGATCTGGCCGGAAGAAGACAAGGTGCTGGTGCGCATGCCCATGCGCCCTGAAATGGAACGCGCACCCGGCACCGGACAGTGGCATGGCGGCCCGATTGCATCGCTCATCGATGTGGCGGGCGACTTTGCACTGGCCATGGTTCTTGGGGGCGGCGTGCCGACCATCAACTTCCGCACCGACTATCTGCGACCCGCAACCGGTGACAGCCTCGCGGCCACCGCATGGGTGCGCCGCGCCGGACGCACGGTGGGTGTCGTCGATATCGATGTCCATGACGAGGAGGGACGGCTCGTGGCGGTGGGCCGCGGCTGCTATAGCTCGAAGATCGGGTGAAAGTCTGCAACCGCGCGGGCTCGCAACATCACGACATCAGACCGGCCAGGCTCCCGCATAGGGCCGCTGCAGGGCCCGCTCGACCAGTTCCAGCCTGTCCTGGCCGTAGAACATGTCGCCATCGACGAAATAAGTCGGCGAACCGAAGACCGAACGGCTGATCGCTTCTTCGGTATTCTTCTCGTAAATGGCGGACACCTCGTCCGAAGGCGCCGTGTCGAACAGCGCATCCGCATCGAACCCGGCGGACTTCGCGATATCGGCCAGGGTCGCTTTGTCCGCGAGGTCGGCATCATCGCGCCAGTGGCATTTCAGCATGGTGTGTGCGAGCCGGTCGATGTTTTGGCCCTGAACCAGCCCTGCCACCAGCATGCGGTTGGCAAGCGTGTAGTCGTTTGAATGATGGGTCGGCCGCTTGCCGAGCCAGGGCACGCTGCGGTGCTCCGCCCAGCGCGCGATTTCACGGCCGAAGTAATAGGCCTTGTGGGCCTTCGTGCGTCTGGCGAAGGTTCCCGAACCGATCACTTTCATCACGTGATGAAGGTCATAGGGCCTGTGGATGATCTGCGCTCCCGCCGCCACGGCGATCGTCGACAGCCGCGCCGAGCCCAGATAGGCGAAGGCGGAATGGGCGGAATAGAAGTACTCGATGTCAGCCATGACACATCCTCAACTTGACACGCGGCGCCAACTTACACACCGCGCTCGGCGAACACCATGCCGCCGGCCGCCTGGTCGGTGGGCGAGAGTTCGATGATGTTTGCATCGGCGCGGGCCGGCAGACGAAGAGCAGCCATCAGTGCCTCGGCCACGTCCTGCGGCTGCAAGGTTCGATAGTTGCTGAAGAGCTTCTCGTCGAGGGCTTGACTGTCGCCGCCGAACGCATCGAGATAGATTCCGGTTTCGGTGCGCCCGGGCGCGATTTCGGTCACCCGGATACCGGTGCCTGCGATGTCCATTCTCAGACAGGCGCAGAATGAACGGATGGCAGCCTTGGTGGCGCAATAGACCGCCATGTTCGGTCCCGAATAGGGCCCGAATATAGAGGTGATGGCGAAGATGTGCCCTTGCCGCCTTGAGATCATCCCCGGAAGCAGCGCGCCGGTGACGCGCAGCGGTGCGCGCAGATTGAGGTTCAGCATGGCGTCGGCTTCGGAACCGGTCAGATCGACGAAGGGTTTCACTGCCGAGATGACGCCTGCGTTGTTGACCAGAACATCGATGTCGAGGCCCGCAAGTGCGGCATCGGTCGCGGCGTCGTCATTGAGGTCGGCCGCCACGGCGTGACATCCGGTCTCGGCGGCCAGCGCATCGAGCGCATCCGATGGCCGCGCCAGGGCCCACACGTCCAGCCCCTCGGCAACAAGCGACCTCACGATTTCCGCACCTACGCCGCGGGATGCACCAGTGACCAGCGCAGTGCGGTACTCGGGCCTTTCGGACATGACAAACAACTCCACGATTGACTTCGGCCGCACGAGAAACCGCACGATGCCATATGTCAAGCACGGGCCGTGCGATCGCCGCCTTGTCCGCTGCGAAACACGGCTCTATGATCGCGGCTTCGCGCAAGGGGGCCGGCTCGAATATGAGGCATCAGGGGAGACGCGCCCGGTGGATCTGGAGACCAGACGGCACAACAATCTCGGCTATTTTTCGCACCGCGCGGCGCGGGAACATCCTGACCGCGTGGCGATCTTCGACCTGTCGCATGATCCGGCGCGCGATGTCACCTATGCCGAGATCGAAGACCGCCTGAACCGCGTCGCCTCGCTACTGACGGCGAGCGGCGTTCAGCCCGGCGAGCGCATGGCGATCTGCGTCGGCAACCGGTTCGAGTTCGTCGAAATCATGTATGGCATGATGCGCGCCGGCATCGTTCCGGTGCCGCTCAACACCAAGCTCAGCGCTGACATCATCGAATATACGCTGACGGATTCGGGCTGCCGCGGAGCAGTCATCGACGTGGACACCAACAAGTTCATCGCAGGTGCTGTGGACGCGCTTGGTCTGCCGGTGCGGTTCGCGCTCGGCCATGCGCTTTCCGGCTGGCGCGATTACGAGAGCGGCCTGATGGCCGCACCCGCGGACTTCGACCCGCCGGCAATCGCCGACGACCACCTCTCGTTCCTGCCCTACACATCCGGCTCGACGGGGAAGCCCAAGGGCGTGCCACTGACCCATGAAGGCCAGCTCTGGTGGGTCCGCACGGTGCAGAAGTACTGGCCCTCGACACCGGATGCACGCGTGCTCGCGGCGATGCCGCTCTATCACAAGAACGCCATGGCGGGCGCCATCAAGCCAATGCTCCATGCCGGTGGCTCAGTCGTGCTGCTGCCCGGCTTCGATCCGGAACGCTTCATCCGTACGCTGGCGGAGTACAAGGTCACGCGCTCGGGAGGCGTGCCTGCCGCCTTCTCCATGATGCTGCGCCACCGCGACCTGATCAAAAGCCTCGATTTCTCGCATCTTCAGGCCCTGGTGATCGGGTCTGCGCCGGTGACCAAGGAGCTGGCCGACCAGATAGAAGAGGCCTTCGGCGTGACCGTGGGCGAGAGCTACGGGCTCACGGAAGGCGGACCGGTCATGATCGGCCCTCCTCTCGACGGCCGCCCGGTGCCACATGGCAGTTGCGGTGTCGCGTGGCCCGAAGGCGAAGTAAAACTGGTCGGCGGCGACGGCAAGGACCACGAAAGCCTCGGCGAGCTTTGGGTGCGCAACCCCGGCGTGACGCCCGGATACTACAACCTGCCAAAGGTCAACGCCGAACGGCTGCAGGACGGCTGGCTGCGCACCGGCGATCTGTTTCATCGCGACGATGGTGGCTTCTACTACTTCAAGGGCCGCACCGACGACATGTTCAATTCCGGCGGCGAGAACATCTATCCGAAGGAAGTGGAGAACCTCCTGCTGTCGCATCCCCAGGTGGTCGATGCCTGTGTCGTGCCGGTGAGCCATGCGGTCAAGGGCGAAGTGCCGGTCGCCCTGGTCATGGTGACCGGCAATGGCCAGGTGACCGAAGACGACCTGAAAAGCTATTGCCTGGAGAACGGACCGCCCTATGCGCATCCGCGCAGGGTCGACATCATCGATCAGATTCCCCTGAACGGCGCCGGCAAGAACGACCGCAACGTGGTCGCCGACATGTTGGCCGAGCGCCACGGCACGCTTGGCCTGTCGGATACGGCATGAGGCGATGACACCATGAGCACACCTAAACTGCTGCAGGCGACTGAAGGCCACGTCACCACCCTCACCATCAACCGGCCGAAGGTGCGCAACGCTATCGACACCGAAACCATGCACCTCATCGAAGATGCGGTGCGCGCGCTCGGCCGCAGCGACGAGACCCGGGTTATCGTCCTGACCGGCGCCGGGGACATCGCCTTTTCCGCCGGTGGCGACATGAAGGAGATGCAGAGCTTTTCCGCGCTCACCGGCGACCAGGTGATGGAGGTCTGGCAAACCGGTCTCGATGTTATCGAGCACTCACGCAAACCGGTCATCTGCGCCATCAACGGATTTGCCTATGGCGGCGGCACCGAAATCGCCATGGCCTGCCACATCCGGGTCGCCGTCGAGGACGCCATGCTCGGACAGACGGAAATCGCGCTCGACCATCTGCCCGGCGGTGGCGGAACACAGCGCCTGCCACGGCTGGTGCCGCTCGGCTTTGCCTATGAGCACCTGCTCACCGGGGAGCCCATCACCGCGGACGAGGCGCACCGTGTCGGCCTCGTCAATCATGTCTGGCCGCGCGATGTGTTTGCACAGCGCACGGGCGACCTTGCCGGACGCATTGCGGCGCGTGCGCCCGTCGCCGTGCAATATACGCTCGACGCCGTCCGTGAGGGCCTCAAAGGGCCGCTCGCAACGGGCATGCGGCTGGAGCGGGCCCTGGCGAGCATCGTTCTCAGCAGCGACGATGCGCAAAAGGGCCTGGAAGACTTTTTTGGCAAAGGGCGGCGTGCCCGCGCACGCGACGAGGACTGACGCAACAACCGGAAGCACCGACCATGACATCGCCTGCGGCACCTGAGAACAACCTCGTTGAACAGCCGATCTGGACCGGCCTCATGGGCCGCGACGAAGGAGGTGCGTTTCTCGTGGGCGGCAAATGTTCAACATGCGGCTTCACGACCCTGGGCCTGCGTGACATCTGCCCGGAGTGCTGGGCACAGGGGACAATGACCGAAACAGCCATCGGGCGCCGTGGCAGGCTCTATACCTACACGGTCATCCATCAGTTGCCGCACGGCTACGAGGAACCATTCGCGGTCGGCTATGTGGACCTCGATGACGGCATCCGCGTCTTTGCGCATATCGAGAACACGCCCGACTGCCTGGTGATCGGAGGCGAGCTCGAACTCACGTCGGCAGCGCTGCGCAGGGACGACACGGGCACCGCTCTGACGGGGCCGAAGTACCATTCACCGAATTCAGGAGAGACATGATGCATGGTCTCAGGCGCGTCGGCATCCTTGGTGTCGGCATCGTACCCTTCGACAAATATGAGGACGTGCTGGTCGAGGATATCGCCAGACCGGCAGTGATCGCCGCGATGAAGGACGCAGGTGTCGGGCGCACGGACATCGATGCCTCTTTCGTGTCGCATCTGTATCAGGGCGAGGTTCTCGGCCAGCGGATACTCAAAGGCCTGCGTTTTCCCGAGATCACCATCACAAATATCGAAAACGCCTGCGCCGGCGGCTCGAGCGCGGTGCGCGAAGCGTGGCTGTCCATCGCCACGGGCGAGCACGACATGGTGCTGGTGATCGGGGCGGAGAAGATGGGCCGCGGCCTGATCAACTTCGTCAGCCCGGACGTCGAACTCACCCTCGGCAATACGGCACCGGCGCAATATGCGCTCGCCGCGCGCCGGCACATGCACGAATTCGGCACCTCGCCCGAGGCCTTCGCAAAGATCGGCGTGAAGAGCCGGCATCATGCCTCTCTCAATCCGAATGCCAGGTTCCGTGACGCCCTGACACTCGACGAGGTGATGACTTCGCGGCCGATCGCCGACCCGATCACGCTCTATCAGTGCTGCCGCAACGGATCGGGAGCCGCTGCACTGGTTCTCGGCACGGAAGAAAAGTGCGCTGCGCGTCCGGGGCCGAGCGTCTGGATTGAAAGTTCCGCCCTCGCCTCGGTGATGGCGGACAAGGAGCAGCGCGACCTGACGAGCTTCGGGGCGACGCGCACAGCGGCGACGCAGGCTTACGAGGAGGCCGGCATCGGCGCCGAAGACATCGATATCGTCGAGCTGCACGATGCCTTCACCACCGGAGAATTGCTGCACTATGAAGGCCTGGGGCTGTGCGCCAAAGGCGGCGGCGAGCAACTGGTCAGCGACGGAGACACTTCGCTCGGGGGCCGCGTGCCGGTCAACGTTTCCGGCGGTCTGTTGAGCAAGAGCCATCCGCTGGGCGCAACCGGCGTCGCGCAGTTCTGCGAATTGGTCTGGCAGTTGCGCGGCGATGCGGAAGGGCGCCAGGTGGAAGATGCCCGAACCGCCCTCGCCCACAGCCAGGGAGGCACCGGACTTGAAGCGGGCGCCACCTGCGTCACCGTTCTGACGCGCGGCACCTGAAACGCGCACCCACCATGAACGCTCCCACTCCTCCCGGCATCGGCATCACGCGCCTCCTCGACTATCCGCTGGCGCGCTGTCCCGACAAAACCGCCTATATCGACGACCACGGGGAGATCTCGTTCGCCGAACTGGAACGGCAGGCGGCCCGGCTTGCAAAGGCCTTCGCTGAGGCCGGCGCAAAGCCCGGTGACCGTGCCGCGGTGATCCTGCCCAACTGCATCGCCTTCATCGTGGCGGAGACCGCGATGCTGCGGTCGGGCCTCGTCAAAGTGCCGCTCAACATCCGGTTTCACCCGAAGGAAGTGCTCTATTCGCTCGGCGACTGCGAGCCCTCCATTCTTGTGTGCGATGCGGCCTTTGCCGATGCGGTGCTTGAAAACCGCGGAGACGTCCCATCGCTGCGCGAGATCTTTGTCGTCGGCGCACGAAAAACCGGGTGCCTCTCCTACGATCAGGTGGTCTCGGGAGGCAACGTCACCGTGCAGGATGTGCCCTTCGGCCCCGACGATCCGGTCCTGATCCGCTATACCGGTGGCACCAC
>JAJFHL010000098.1 GCA_021775615.1 Hyphomicrobiales bacterium | reverse complement strand
GGGCCAGGGCATCGCGCAGGTGGCTGCCACCGGTGGCGCCCATGTCCTGCTCTACGACGCCAATCCGCAGGGTGCACAAGCTGCACACAGCTCCATCTGCGCACGCATTGACCGTCTCGTTGAGAAGGGCCGCATCGAAGCGGCGGACGCGACGCGAATGTGCGAACGGCTGCAGGTGGCCGATACGCTCGACGCGTTCGCCCCGTGCCATGCGGTCATCGAGGCAATTTTCGAAGACCTTGAGGTCAAGCAGAAGCTGTTCTCCGATCTCGAAGCGGTTGTGTCCGACGACTGCATACTGGCCTCCAATACGTCATCGCTGCTGATCGCATCGATCGCGCGTACCTGCCGCGTCCGCAACCGGATCGGCGGCATGCATTTCTTCAACCCGGTGCCGCTGATGCGCCTCGTCGAAATCGTGCGCGGGCCGGACACCGACGACGCCACCGTCGCCTTCATGAGCAAACTGGGTGAGCGCATGGGCCGCACCCCGGTGACCGTGAAGGACGCGCCTGGCTTTCTGGTCAATCTCGGCGGGCGCGCCTACACCACCGAAGGCATGCGGATTCTGCACGAGCGGGCCGCGTCCCCGGCCCAGATCGATGCGGTGATGCGAGACTGTTGCGGCTTTCGCATGGGGCCTTGCGAGCTGATGGACCTGACCGGTGTGGACGTTAACTTCCCCGTCAGCCAGATCATCAACGAGGGTTACATGGGCGATCCGCGGTTGAAGACCTCCTTCCCGCACCGCTCTTTGTTCGAGGCCGGCAGGTTCGGCCGCAAGACCGGTCACGGCAACTATCTCTATGACGCCCAGGGAGAGAAATCGGCTTTCGGCAGCCCCGACCACGACACCGATGCGCACTCCGCCGAAACCATCGTGCTGGTCGAGGCCGAGGACGACCTTCTGGACTTTGCCCGGTCCCTGGATTGTCAGGTGCTGAGCGAGGACGATGGCGAGAGCCCGCTCCTGGCCGCGCCTCTTGGGGAAGACTGTTCCAGCTTTGCCGCGCGCACCGGCACCGACCACACCCGTCTGGTCGGCGTCGACCTTTTCTGCAACACACAGACCCGCGTGACCGCCATGACCGCCCCCGGTGCCGAGAAAGATGTCCGCGACGCTGTATGCGCCCGCATCGCGGCAAGTGGCCGCAAGGTCACGGCGATTGCCGATTCAACCGGCTTCATCGCCCAGCGCATGCAGGCCATGGTCGCAAATCTGGGCTGTGAAATGGCGCAGATCGGCATCGCCGCGCCGGAAGAAATCGACCTCGCCATGAAGCTCGGGCTGAATTATCCGCGCGGGCCCCTGGAGCTTGCCGACCATCTCGGCCTCGATACGACACTTGCCATTCTGGAGCGCATGCACTGGATCACCGGCGACGACCGCTACCGCCCAAGCCTGTGGCTGAAACGCCGCGCGCTGCTGGACCTCCCCTGCCACACCGCCAACTGAGACACTCAACTGGAGAACCCTATGTCCTACGACTACAGCCACTACAAAGTGCTCAAGTTCAACCGGCCGGCGCCGCGAATCCTGGAAGTCATCATGTCCAATCCGGGCAAGTTGAACGCCCTGGATGAAGACGGCCATCGCGAACTCGGCGAGGTCTGGCGCGACATCGACAAGGATCGCGAAACCTCCGTGGTTCTGCTGCGCGGCGAAGGCGGCGTCTATTCCGCGGGCGGCGATCTCGACCTGGTCGAGAAGATGGCCAATGACTGGAACACCAAGCTGAAAGCCTGGAAGGAAGCCCACGACATCGTCTACAACGTCATCAACTGCACCAAGCCGGTGGTGGCCGCGATCGAAGGTCCCGCGGTCGGCGCCGGCCTGTCCGCTGCAATGGTGGCGGACATCACGGTTGCCGGGCGCACGGCGCGCATCATCGATGGCCACACCCGCCTTGGCGTCGCCGCCGGCGATCATTCCGCCATCGTCTGGCCGCTGCTGTGCGGCATGGCGAAGGCCAAATACTATCTCTTGCTGTGCGAAACCCTGCTCGGTGAAGAGGCCGAGCGAATTGGCCTCGTTTCCATGTGCGCCGATGACGACAAGGTCATCGAAACGGCCATGGAGGTCTGCGAAAAGCTCGCCGCCGGCGCCCCGGTGGCGATCCGCTTTACAAAACACGCCCTGAACAACTGGCTGCGTATGGCCGGCCCGACATTCGATGCATCGCTGGCCTTGGAGTTCATCGGCTTCTCCGGTCCCGAAGTGCGCGAGGGCTACACCGCCCTCAAAGAGAAGCGCAAACCCGTCTTCGATCCCGAATGTCCGTTCTGATGGCGGTGAGCCCATGACCGGACCGCTTGACGGTAAGGTTGCCCTGGTGGTCGGCGCGGGCGCCGACGGTGACGCGGTCAGCATCGGCCGCGCCACCGCGATCACCTTCGCCCGCAAGGGCGCCAAGGTTTTCGCGGTCGACATAGACGCAGATTCGGCGCAGATGACCGCACGCCTCATTGAAGATGAAGGCGGCGCGGCGCAGGCGTACGGCGCCGACGCCTCCGACCCCGGGCAGATGGAGGCCGCAGTCAGCGCCTGTCTCGAAACCTATGATCAGATCGACATCGTCGACAACAATGTCGGCATCATGGCGTTCGGCAATCCGGTTGACCTCGCCGTGGAAGACTGGGACCGGGTGATGCTCGTCAACAGCCGCAGCCATTTCCTCGCCTGCAAATACGCCCTGCCCCACATGGTCAAGCGCGGCGCCGGATCGATCGTCAACATTTCCTCGATCGCCGCGATCCGTTGGACTGGCGCTCCCTATCACGTCTACAACGCAAGCAAGGCGGCGGTGATCGGCTTCACCAAGTCCCTCGCCCTCGACTATGCCGGCAGCGGCATTCGGGCGAACTGCGTTGTTCCCGGCTTCATCGACTCGCCGATGATGCGCGGCGGCATCGCGCAAAGGCATGGCGCTTCCGAGGTCGAGGCCATTGTCCGGGGCCGAGCTGAAAAATGCCCCCTGGGCCGACTCGGAAGCCCGTGGGACGTCGCCAATGCCTGCGCTTTTCTGGCCTCCGACGAGGCCGCCTATGTCACTGCAACCACCCTGATCGTTGATGGCGGCGTCACCGCGAGCTGTGCGCTGTAGGCAGCGGACGGCGGTTCAATTCCGCAGTGCGAAACGCAGTTTTGCAATATTGACCCTCCCAAAACCCCATGCGATAGTTTTCCCGGCCGCTCGGAGCATCCGCCCCTGAAGCGGCGGGTTTTAGCGAGGGAACACGCACCATGGGCGACTTTGCTGGCAAGGCGGCGCTCGTGACAGGGGGCAGCAGAGGCATCGGCCGCGCAATGGCGATGGAGTTTGCGCGCCGCGGCGCCAATGTCGGCCTGGTGTACCGCTCTTCCAGCGAACTCGCGAAAGAGGCCGTAGGCGAAATCGAAGCCACCGGCGTCAAGGCCCTCGACCTCCAAACCGACCTTAACGATGCGACTGCCTCGGCGGCTGCCATTGCAAAAATGGTCGAGACCTTCGGGTCGCTTGACATTCTTGCCCATTCCGCCGGCGCACAGGTCGAGTGGAAACCGGTGCGCGATCACGATACCGCGGACTGGGGAGCCTTTGTCCACAACGACCTGATCGGCGCCTTCAACATCATTCAGCCGGCGCTGCAACACATGCATGAGCAGCGCTCCGGCGTCATTGTCGCGATCTCCTCGATCGCCGCCCAGATGTGCCAGGCGCGCAACTCGCAAGGCGCCGCCGCAAAGGCGGGCCTTGAGGCCCTGATCCGTGTCGTGGCGCGCGAGGAGGGCCGTTACGGCATTCGCGCCAACGCAGTTTCCATCGGCCTCACCGACACCGACCAGGCGCGCGAGGCGCTGGAACAATGGGGCGAGGAAGCCACACAGAAAATCATTGCAGGAATTCCCTTGGGTCGGATGGGCAGGCCCGAGGAAATTGCAGGAATGGCCGCCTATCTGGCAAGCGATGCCGGATCCTACATCACCGGCAAGGTTCTGCAGGTGGATGGCGGTCAGATCATCTCTGGCTGAAAACGGAAAAACAAGCCAGTCAAACGGGAGGAAAGCATGACACAGAAAAGCAAACTCATTCTGCCGGGCATGACCCGACGCCAGGTGGTGAAGGCAGGTCTGGCCGCAACCGCGGTTGCCGCGGCGCCTGGATACATGCGCACTGCGGGCGCGGCGACACCGATCAAGATCGGCATCCCGACCGTGATCACAGGGGGCTACGCGGTGTTGGGCTCCCACGTGATGCGCACCGCCAAGCTGGTCAAGAAGATGAAGGACGCCTCCGGCGGCGTGCTCGGCCGGCCCGTCGAATTCCTCTTCAAGGACACTCAGGGCAAGCCTGCGGACTGCGTGCGCAAATGCCAGGAACTCGTCGAACGCGACGACTGCCGCATCTTCACCGGCGTCGTCGTCTCGTCGGAAGCCCGCGCCATCATGCCGAAGCTCGATGAATGGAACTCGTTCTTCATCTCGCATGGCAACGGCGACGGCCGTCTCACGGCGGAGTTGCTGGTGCCGAACTTCTTCCGCGCCAACACGTCCGCTCCCATGGGCGCGCGCACCCTGGCGCTGTTCCTCAAGAACGCCGAACAGAACGACTTCTATGCCATCGGTTCGGACTATGCCTGGGGACATTCGAGCGTCGGCGCCTTCGAAACGCAGATCCAGAATGTCGGCAAGAACTTCGCCGGCAAGGTCTTCGCACCGGTCGGCAACAAGGACTACTCGACCTACATCACCAAGATCATGCAGTCGGGGGCCCAGGGCTGCTATGTGGCGCTGCAGGGCGATGAAGGCCGCGCCTTCTACTCACAGGCCCAGCAATACGGCCTCGCCAGCCGCGTCACCATGGTGACCGAGATCGTCGCCCAGGCGAACATCAGGGCGCTCGGCAAGGACTCGGTCGGCCTGACCGGTTCGTCGCGTTATCCGTTCACCTACGAAACGCCGGAAAACGCGGCCTTCGTGAAACGCTTCACGGAAGAGTATCCGGGCGAGCTTCCCGACTGGTCGGATGGCGAGATGATGCAGGCGCTCGACATTCTCTTTGCCGCCATGGAGAAGGCCGACAGCACTGACGCCAAGAAGATCGTTGCGGCCATGGAGGACCTTGAAGTCACCAGCGTCAAGGGCGCGACCTTGATGCGCAAGTGCGACCACCAGGGCGAAAACCAGGGCTTCGTCGTACGGGTCAGCGAGTCCTCGGACTATTCCGAGCCGATTCCGCAGATCCTCAACATCTACAAGCGCGAAGACGTGACACCGACGTGCAACAGCACGGAATACGCCAACTGATACACTAGCGGGTGGCCGCCAAACCTGCGGCCGCCCGGACTTTCTTTGTTCCTTTTGGGGGGAGCGGCATGGATTTTGTCGGCTTCTTGCTGACGCAGTGCCTCAATGCATTCTCGCAGGCGGCGGTGCTGTTTTTCATTGCGTGTGGGCTGACGCTGATCTTCGGCATCATGCGCATCATCAACTTTGCGCACGGCTCCCTGTTCATGCTCGGCGCCTATGTCGGCTATTCGACGGTCGCCGCGACCGGCTCGTTCTGGCTCGCCCTCATCGTCGCGCCCATCGTCGTCGGCGCCGTCGGCATCGCGTTTGAGAAGGTGTTCCTGAGCCGGCTTTACGCCCGCGGCGACGGCGGCGCCTATCTCATGGTGACTTTCGGGCTCGCCGTCATCATGGGGGAAATGATCCGGGTAATCTGGGGCCCGCACCCGCACGGCGTCGCCACGCCGGACATTCTGCGCGGCGTGGTCTTTCTGCTCGACCAGCCGTTTCCGAAATACCGCCTGTTCCTCATCGCGCTTGGTGTCATTGCCGCGATCAGCGTGTGGCAGTTCCTTGAACGCACCCGCGCCGGCCTCCTCATCCGCGCCGTGTCGCAGAACGCGGAAATGGTGCAGGCACTTGGAACCGACGTTCAACTGGTGCGCACCTGCGTCTTCGGCTTCGGCTGCGCCATGGCGGCGCTCGGCGGCGTGCTTGCCGCGCCTATGGTGACTGCCTTCCTCGGCATGAGCGCCTCGGTCATCATCGATGCCTTCGTCATCGTCATCATCGGCGGCATGGGCAGTTTCCTGGGTTCGATCATCGGCAGCGTACTCGTCGCCTATGTGCAGGTGTTCGGCGCCTATTACTTTCCCAACATGGCGCTCGCCATCATGTATCTCCTGATGCTGGTGATCCTGGTGGTGCGGCCCGGCGGCCTTCTGGGCAAGGAAGAATGACGATGAACTGGAAAGTCGGGTTCATCGTCTGTGCGGTCGCCGCCTGCGTCGTGCCGTTCGTCTCGCCGAACTACATGCTGACCGTCATCATCGAGGCGCTGATCTTCGGCCTCTTCGCCATGAGCCTCGATCTTCTCGTCGGCTACACCAGGCTCTATTCATTCGGCCATGTCGCCGCCTACGGCCTCGGCGCCTACACCTCGGCCCTGCTGCTTTTGCACTTCAATCTGCCGCTGCCGGTCACCATCGTTCTGGCGGTCGCCATTTCGACGGCCATCGCCACACCGATTGCCTGGGTCTGCACCCGCACCCACGGCGTTTCCTTCGCCATGCTGACCCTTGCCTTCGCCCAGCTCGGCTATGCCATGATCTACCGCTTCAAGGATTTCACCGGCGGTTCCGATGGGCTCACCGGCATCCCGCGTCCCGAAGGGCCCTTCGGGCTGGACTTCTTCCAGAGCAAGATCGGATACTTCTACATGGTGCTGTTCTGCCTTCTGGGATCGTTCCTCCTGTGCCGGGCGCTGGTGAACTCGCCCTTCGGCACGGTGCTATCCGGCATCCGCGAGAACGAGGCCAAGACGGCGGCGCTCGGCTACAACACACGGGCCTACAAGCGCGTCATCGTCATTCTCGCCTACGCCTTCGGTTCTCTTGCCGGCGCGCTCTATGCGCCCTTTGCCGGCTTCGCGTCCCCGGAACTCTTCTTCTGGCTGATCTCCGGCACCGTCCTGATCATGGTGATCGTCGGCGGCTCGGGCACCCTGATCGGCCCGATCATCGGCGGCGTCTTCTTCCTCATGCTCGAAAACCAGCTCTCGGAGGTGACCGACTTGTGGCCTTTGATCTTCGGGTCGGTCTTCATTGCCTTCGTCATGCTGGCGCCCCAGGGCATCTGGGGAATCCTGACCGCGCGGTTCAAGAAGCCCGCCGTCCTGCCTCAGGGCGGCGCAGACGGGGAGACCACCAGTGCCCCTTCTTGAATGCAGGGGCCTGACCCGCCGGTTCGGCGCGCTGGTCGCGGTGGACAGTGTCGACATGACCGTCGAGCCGGGCGAAATCCGTGCCGTGATCGGACCCAACGGCGCCGGCAAATCGACGCTCTTCAACGTCATCACCGGTGTGCTCGCCGCCAGCGACGGTGAAGCGTTCTTCATGGACCAGAACATCACCGGCCTGCCGGTGGAGCAGGTCGTGCAAAAGGGCATCTCCCGCACCTTCCAGCTGACCCATCTGTTTCCGGAACTGACGGCGCGGGAAAATGTGCGCATCTCCGCCCAGGCGCGCCAGCCCGGGCGCTGGACAATGCTCGGCGGTGCCCAGGTCCTGCAGGAATCCACCACGCAGGCCGACCAGGCGCTCGAACGCCTGCACCTTTCCCGCTTTGCGGACGTCCCGGCCAACATGCTGTCGCATGGCGATCAGCGTCTGCTCGAGATCGCCATGGCGGTGTCCCAGGCGCCGAAGCTGCTCATGCTCGACGAGCCGACCCAGGGGCTCTCCATCGAAGAGACCGACCGTGCGGTCACCATTCTGCGCGACATGCTGTCGGACGGCGATCTGACCGTCGTTCTGGTCGAACACGACATGGAGGTCGTGTTCAAGCTGGCGCACCGCATCACCGTTCTGCATCAGGGCCGGGTGATCGCCGACGACACGCCCGACAAGGTCAAGGAGAGTAATGAGGTCCAGCAGGCCTATCTCGGAGGCTTTGAGTGATGCTGAACGTCTCCGGCCTGCACACGTTCTATGGACCCGGACACATTCTCCAGGGCGTCGACCTGGAGATCAAGCAAGGCCAGGTGGCCGCCGTGCTCGGCCGCAACGGCGTCGGCAAGACCACCACGGTGCGCTCCATCATGGGCATTGCCCCGCCGAAAGAGGGCAGGGTCGTGCTCGGCGGCACCGACATCGCCGGCTGGCCGTCACACAAGATCGCCCGCGCCGGCGTCGCCTATGTGCCCGAAGGCCGCATGATCTTTCCCGACCTCACCGTCGTGGAAAACATCGAGGTGGCCCAGCGGGTGCGGGCCCAAAAGTGGACCATCGAACGGCTGTTCGAACTGTTCCCGGCGCTGGCGGAACGGCGCACCAACAAGGGTTCCCAGCTCTCCGGCGGCGAGCAGCAGATGCTGGCGGTGGCCCGCGCCCTTGTCACCGACCCGAAAGTCATGCTGCTGGACGAACCCTCGCAAGGTCTCGCGCCGCTGGTGGTGCGTGAACTGGCCAACGTCATCACTCGCCTGCGCGACGAGGGCGTCACCATGCTGCTGGTCGAGCAGAACCTGAAACTCGCCGAAGCGGTGGCCGACACGGTCTACATCATGGTCAAGGGCCGCATGGTCTACGACGCCTCACTTGAGCGGTTCATCGAAGAGCAGGACAAGGTAAAATCGAAATACCTGACGCTTTAGGTGCTTTCACCAGCTTCCGGTGCCGCACCAATCGTACGATATCGCGACGTCACGAGACCGGAGGGGAACGAGCGGGTTTCGAGATGTTCAAAGTCGATATCCCGCTTGAGCGTTCCAAACAGAGGAATGCCCTCGCCAATCAGGACAGGAACCCGCGTCAAAATCATATCTGAAATCAGGCCGGCCCGGAAAAAGGACTGAATCACCATTCCGCCATCCACATAGACCCGACGCCAGCCCCGCTCATCGAGCATTTTCATGACCTTCGGCGGTTCGAGCTCGGTCAGTTCCACTTTGCCGGAAATGGCTTCTGGAATGTCCTGATTTGTGAGCGTGCGGCTCATGACAACAACGGGTTTTGCGTAGGACCATTCCGCAAAGGTTAAGACCTTTTGAAACGTGCCTCGCCCCATCACGAGGCCGTCGACGGTGTCCATAAAGGCGTCATAGCCATGGTCCTCGCCCTCGGTTTTTTGTTTCATGAGCCAATCCAGCTCTCCCGAGGGACCGGCCACGAACCCGTCGAGGCTCGTGGCAATAAAGACGTGCCCAGTGATCATCGCGGTATTCTTTCATGTTGACCCTGTGATCGGCTAGCCGGGCTCCGCTTCGATGCGCTTCAGAACCTGATCCGCAAGCACGAAGCGCTGCAGCTTGCCTGTCGGGGTGAATGGCAGCTCCTCGAAGATCTCAAGACGCTCCGGCAGTTTATAGGTCGCCACCTCGCCACTCAAAAAGTCGACGAACTCCTCCAATGTGGCGTCCGCGCCGTCCTTCGGGATCAGGCACAGGCAGTTGCGTTCGCCCAATCTCGGGTCGGGCACCCCGACCATCGCCGCATGCAGCACCTTGGGGTGTGTGTAGAGGATCTCCTCGACTTCGCGGGGAAAGAACTTCTTGCCGCCGCGGTTGATGATCTCCTTGGAGCGCCCGACGATCCGCACATTGCCCTTGCCGTCGGCAAACTCGCCGAGATCGCCGGTGCGGAACCAGCCATCTTCGGTGAAGGCTTCCGCATTGGCGCCGGGGTTCTTGTTGTAACCGAGATGAACCGACGGCCCGAAGGCGGCGATCTCGCCCTGCTCCCCCGGCCCCACATCGTTGCCGTCCGGATCGAGCAGCCGCAGCCCCATGCCCTCGACGCAGCGCCCGATGGTGCCGTTCACCTCTTCCGGGTCGTCCACGAAGCGGGTGTAGGTGTGATAGCCGTCCTCCAGCATGCCGTAGAGTTCGATCAACCGGCCCGACATGCGGCGGCCGAACTCGCGCAGGGTCTCGACCGGGCAGGACGCGCCGCCGGTGATCACCACCCGCAGCGACGACACATCGAAGCTCTCAAGATCGGGCTCATTGAGCATGGCGATGATCGATGCCGGCGCCGTCGCGATGAAGGTCACCTTCTCCCGTTCGATCAGTTCCAGCGCCGCCCTGCCAGTGAAACGGTCGAGAAGCACGATCCGGGCGCCCAGCATCAGCGCCTGGGTCAGGATCAGGTAGCCCCAGTTGAGCCCGATCGGCAGGTAGATGAGGAAGACGTCGTCCTCGGTGGCCTCCATGTCGCGGCTGATGTAACGCAGCGCCGGCAATGTCGTGTTGAACGAATGGAGGACGTTTTTTGGATTGCCGGTGGTGCCGGATGTGAAGGCCATACGATAGACCTCGTTGGCGTCCATCCGCACCCGGTCCTCGGCGGCAAGTGGCTCCGTCGTCTCCAGTCCCTGTGCCAGCGACACCGTGTCCTCGCTCGCGTCACCATCCACCACGCAGATGAATTTCAGGTTGGTCAGCCCCGGCATCAGCCCGCGCACCATGGCCGGATAGTCGAACCCCTTGAACTCCCGGGCGCATACATAGGCCCGGCTGTTGGAGAACTGCAGGATGAAGTCGACCTCCCGCCCCCTGAAGTCCGGACTGATCTTGTTGGCCACGGCGCCCAACAGTTCGAGCGCAAAGAAGACGTAGAAGAACTCGACCCAGTTGGGCAGCTGGATGGTGACGACATCGCCCGGGCCGATCCCCTGCGCCCGCAAGAACGCCGCCGTGCGATCAACCTTGTCCTTCAGTTCGCCATAGGTGACCCGGCCATGCGGATCGACCACCGCCTCGCGGCCCGGATGCATCGCAACACGCTCGCAGAGCAGGTCATAAAACGTTTCCGTGCCCCAGTCGCCGGACGCGGTGAAACGGTCGATCATCTCCTGGGTAAGGCGGGTTTCGAACGGCATGGGCGCGCTCCCCTTTTTGGGCGCAGTTTCGCACAGCAAAATTGAATTTTGCAGATGAATTCGGCCTAGCGTAGAATTTGCACAAACCGGATTCAACACTTATCGGCAGCCCATGTCACAGGACGCAGCACCAGCCACGAACCCTGCCCGCGAGCTTCCCCTGAAGGCTCCGGGCGGCGGCATATCCCTGCTCGAAGGGGTCCGCGTTCTGGACCTGACGACCTCCATCGCCGGGCCTTATGCGACCATGCTGCTGTCCGACCTGGGCGCTGAAATCATCAAGATCGAGCGGCCCGGTTCGGGCGACGACTCACGTCACTGGGGGCCACCGTTCCTGGAGGGCAAATCCCTGTGGCACGCCAGCGTCAACCGCAACAAGCTGTCGGTCGAGCTCGATTACCGGTCAGAAGAAGGCCGTCGAGTGCTCGAAGATCTGGTGCGCACCTGCGATGCGGTGGTGACCAACCAGCTCCCGGGGCTGCGCGCCAAACTGAAAACGGACTACGACACCTTCAAGGCCCTGAAGCCGTCGCTCGTCTATGTGTCGCTGACCGGCTACGGATCGGAAGGCCCGCGCAGCGCCCGGCCCTGTTACGACATCATCGCGGAAGGCTACAGCGGGATCATGGAAGTGACCGGCGAGGCCGAGAACGACCCCCAGAAAGTCGGCACGCCCGCCGCCGACCTGCTCGCCGGGCATGACGCCGCCATGGCCTGTATCGCGGCGCTGTTCCATGCCGGACGAAGCGGCCAGGGGCATTATGTCGACATTTCCATGGTCGAGAGCATGACCCGCTTTCTCAGCCCCCGCGCCACGGTCTATCTCGGATCGGGCGAGGTGCCGCGCCGCACCGGCGCCAAGGACAGCGTCATCGCGGTCTATCAGGCGTTTCACACCAGCGATGAAATGCTCACCTTGGCGCTGCCCAACGATGCCATCTGGCAGCGCTTCTGGGACGCGGTCGGTGATCCGGACTTCGGCAAAGACCCGCGCTTCGCCTCCAATGCGGACCGGCACGCCGTCCGGCCGGAGATTGTGCCGAAAGTGCAGGAGGTTCTGCGCACCCGCGGCCGCGACGAATGGCTTCAACTGTTTGCAGACAATGGCATTCCTGCCGGTCCCATCAACATGGTCGACAAGGTCACGCAGGACGACGAACTGCTACGACGCGGGCTGTTCTTCGCCGCCGAAACCGATGGCGAGCCGGTGCCACAGGTCGGCTTGGGCATTCATGTCGACGGGCAGGATGCGGGCTACCGTTCACCGCCGCCTGAGCTTGGGCAGCACACAGAACAGGTGCTGACGGACATCCTCGGCTACGACACGGTACGTGTCGCCGCTCTCCGGCAGTCAGGCGCCATTCCGGGCTAACCCGGCGCCTTGATCCATCCGCCTTCCACGTTGAGCGACGTGCCGGTCATGTAACCCGCCGCCTCGGACGCGAGGAAACACACATGACGGGCGATCTCGTCAGGCTCGCCGAAGCGACCCATGGGAATGTCCTTGGTGAATCCGGCCTCGACCTCGTCGACCGTTTGACCGGTATCGCGCGCCACGTTCTCCATCAGCCGGTTCCAGCGTTCGGTGCGTGACGGGCCGGGGTTGACCGCATTGACGATCACCCCGTCGCCCGCAACCTCGTCGGCCAGGCCCTTGACGGCGGAAAGCAGCGCGGCGTTCGCGGTAGCGCTCGGCAGGATGCGCGGATGCGGCTGCACTCCCAGTTGCCCGACAATGACCACCATGCGCCCGCTCTTCTGCTCGCGCATCGGGTGCACGGCGGCCCGCATCATGCGCAGGTTGGCCATGAACTTGAGCGCGAAACTGTCCATCCAGACCTGGTCGGGAATTTCCCAGAAAATACCGCCGCCCGACGCGCCGACGCTCGAGACCATGACGTCAAGGCGGCCGTATTCTGAGAGCGTCGCCGCCACCGCTTTGTCGCCGCCGTCGGTTTCGAGCAGATCCTGCGGAAAGGTCGCCACATCCGTGCCGTGCGCAACACGCACGGCCGCGGCGACCCTCTCAAGGTCCGCCTCGTTGCGCGCGGTCAGGAGCAACTTCGCCCCTTCCGCCGCAAGCCGATGGGCGCAGGCCTCGCCGAACCCCTTGTTGCCGCCGGCGACAAGCGCGATCTTGCCTCTGAGATCGAGATCCATTCAGCGCCCACCCCCGATATCGACCACCGCATTCACCACGTAGGACGCTTCGTCGGAGAGCAGCCAGAGCACCGTCTGCGCCACCTCTTCCGGCGTCCCGGCCCGGCCCATCGGCAGCGACGGTCCGATGTTCTTGGGCCTGTCGGGATCGCCACCCAGTGCATGGATCTCCGTGTCGATCACGCCCGGGCGCACCGCATTGACCCTGATCCCCTGATCGACAACTTCCAGCGCCAGCCCTTGCGTGAAGGTGTCGATGGCGCCCTTGCTCGCCGCATAGGAGACGAAGGCGCCGGGCGCCCCGATCCGCGAATGCACCGACGACATGTTGACGATCGCCCCGCCGGATCCGCCCTGGCTTGTCGACATGCGCCTGACCGCTTCGCGGGCGCAGAGAAACTGGCTGGTGACGTTGGTGCGCCACAACCAGTCCAGCTCGTCCGCGCTGCACTCGCTCACCAGGCCCTGCTGCAGAATGGTGCCGGCATTGTTGAAGAGGGCGGTAACCGGTCCCAGTTCCGCGTCCACCGCTGCAAAAAGCGCCGTCGCGCCGTCGTCCGTCGACACATCCGCTTGGACCGCAATCGCGCTGCTCCCGGCTTGCTGGATGTGCTCCACCACTTCTTGCGCCCGGTCCGCCCGGCTCCGGTAATTGACGCAGACCTTGTAGCCGCGCTCGCCGCCGAGCCTGGCGCAGGCCGCGCCGATACCGCGGCTGCCGCCGGTGACCACCAGAACACCGCTCATCGCCTCACCTCCAATTCCATAAACCTAACTGTCCAATCCACGGCGCATCTGGCGCGCGATGATGAGTTGCTGGATCTGCGTTGTCCCCTCATAGAGGCGGAACAGGCGCACATCACGGTAGAACCGCTCGATCCCGTATTCGGTCATGTATCCGGCGCCGCCGAAGATCTGGACCGCGCGGTCGGCGACCCGCCCGACCATTTCAGAGCAGTACATCTTGCAGCACGAGGCCTCCAGCGTGATGGCCTCGCCACGGTCGAGCCGGCGCGCCGCATCCTCGACCATGCAGTTCGCCGCATAGCATTCCGCCTGACTGTCGGCGAGCATCGCCTGCACCAGCTGAAATTCGCCGATCGGCTGGCCGAACTGCTCACGGTCGCCGGAATAGACGAGCGCTTCGTGAATGAGACGGCGGGCCGTGCCGATGCACAGGGCCGAGATATGGATCCGGCCCCGGTCGAGCACCTTCATCGCCGTCTTGAAGCCCCGGCCCGGTTCGCCGCCGATCACCGCCTCGGCCGGCACCCGGGCATCTTCGAACACCACATCGGACGTGTAGGCGCCGCGCTGGCCCATCTTCCTGTCGGTCTTTCCGATGGAGATACCGGGCGTGTCGGCCTCGACGATAAAGGCGGAGACGCCTGAACTGCCCGGCGCATCCGGATCGCTGCGCGCCATGACGGTCAGCACCCCGGCGCAAGGCGCATTGGTGATGTAGCGCTTGGTGCCGTTCAGCACATAGGCCTCACCGTCCCACAGTGCCGTGGTCTTGAGCGAGGCCGCGTCGGATCCGGCGCCAGGCTCGGTCAGGCAGAAAGACCCGACCAGTTCGCCACTCGCCATCCTTGGCAGATAGCGGGCGCATTGTTCCTCCGTGCCGTCCATCACCAGGCCCTGCGAGCCGATGCCCACGTTGCTTCCGATCACCGAGCGGAAGGCAGGCGACGTCCAGCCAAGTTCCCTGACCACGGCGACTTCTTCGGAGGCTGTGAGCCCCAGCCCGCCAAAGCCTTGCGGAATCGAGATACCGAACAGCCCGAGTGCCCGCATCTCCGCGACGATCTCGTCAGGCACCTTGTCATCATCATCGACCTTCGCCTCGAGCGGCACCAGCTTTTCGCGAACGAAGCGGCGTACCGTATCGAGCAATTGCCCGAAGGTCTCATCGTCCATGGAGCGTTCGGGAGTTGTGGAACTCTGGACATCCATCGGCTGTGCTCCGGTGCTCAGGGTGTGGCAATCATGGTTTCGACATTGCGCGCCAGATGGACGAGGCGGGGCCCGAGATCGGTTTCGAGCTGCTCCACCGGCAACTTGACGGTCGGCCCCGCACAGTTCAGCGCCATGACACCACCCCCCCTCGGCAGGATCAGCGGCACCGCAACCGCCCGCACATGCTGCCGCCACTCGCCGTCCACAAGACAGAAGCCGCGCCGCTCGACCTGATCGACAGCCGCCTCGATGTTCTTGCGCAGTTTGTTCCAGTCGCCGTCATCGCGCTTCTTGATATGGTCCATTAAGTACTGGCGCTCGTTCTCCGGAATGGCGGCCAGCAGGGCGCGGCCAAGGGACGTGTATGCGATGGGCACCCTGGTGCCGACCTCAATGCGCAAGGCGAGCGTGCTATGGCCAACGCAGTTCTGCATGTAGAGCATGCTCAGGCGGTCGCGGTCGGCGAGCGCCACCGATGCATCCGCATAGGTCGCAAGTTCCTGCATCTCGGCCCGGGCGATGTTGCGCACCTGCATGTTCGAAAGCGCCACATATCCAAGCGCCAGAACCGGCGTGCCGAGCTCGTACTTCCCGAGGCGGGTCAGATGATTGAGATACCCGAGTTTTGTAAGCGTGTAGGTCAGCCGCGAGACCGTCGGCTTGGGCAGGCCGGTGAAGTCGGCAATCTCCTGGTTGCCCAACGCCCCCGAGCCGGGACGAAAGGCGCGCAGGACTTCCAGGCCCCGGGCCAGCGCGGTGACGAACTGCCGGTCGCTCTTGTCCGAGCTCGCGCGTTCCTCGTCGAGTTCGCGGCCATCCAGCGTTGGTGCCTTTTGCCGTCCCATGGAATATCTCTCAATTGCCAAACCGGGTTTCGATGGGTAAATTTCGCACTCGCATTTGCAAAACTCATTTTCGCAATGCGAAACTGCCTCGTCAACAGGCCCTCGAGTATATCTGCATGACCGGCATCACCAGCTTTGGCGCCTATGTTCCGAAACTGCGGCTTTCCCGCCAGGCTGCAGTGGACGCGAACGGCTGGTTCAATCCCGCCTTGAAGGGACTGGCCAAAGGCGAACGGGCCATGTGCTACTGGGATGAAGATGCCCTCACGATGGCGGTCGAGGCCGCGCGGGACTGTCTCGGGCAAAGCGACCGCGCCACCATAGACCGGGTCACGCTGGCCTCCACGACCCTGCCCTTCAAGGACCGTCAGAACGCGGCCAT
>JAJFHL010000097.1 GCA_021775615.1 Hyphomicrobiales bacterium | reverse complement strand
GCCGGATCGAGCGATGTCGGCCAGACATAGGCGTGCACCGGCGCACCGCCCAGTTGGCCGGCCGGCGTCGGCAGGTCCGCGCCGGCGGTTCCGTTGGTCGTCATGTGGAAGGTCACGGTACGGCCTTCGCGGTGCACATGAGCGGCGAGGATGTCGAAGGATGCGACCTTGGCCATGTCGGCGGGCGACCTGACCGCGCCCTCCTGATGCGTGGCGTGACTGCCGTCCGCCAGGGCAGTGGAGGCCGCAAGCGTGAAAGCAAGGGCGCTGGAAGCAAGCTGTTTCATGATGAACTCCGGGTAAGGGGGATAATGGGTGTTTTTATAATAGCGAGTCGATATTATTGCAATGATAATATGGACTCGCTATTATTGGGTGATGAAACAACGGCCCCGACGCCACATCCTCGATCTCATTGAGCGTATCGCCCGCATCAACGCAGCCGACGAATGGTCCGGTGGTCTTAACCCCACCCAATGGACGGCGCTGTCCTACCTCGCCAGGGCCAACCGGTTTTCCCGCGCACCGTCTCAGGTCACCGAATTCATGGCCGCGACGCGGGGAACGGTTTCACAGACGTTGAAAGCGTTGGCGAGAAAGGGGCTGATCGAGGAAATCCGCTCCGAAACCGACCGCCGGTGGATTTCCTATGTGGTGACGGAGGCGGGGGCGGCCACTCTCGACCGTTCGACCCTGGCCGAAGACGCCCTTAAGGGCCTGGACCCGTCACAGGTCGATCCGCTTGCCGACGGTCTGGAAGCGTTCCTGCGCGGCGCGCTCAAGGCCCGGGGCGGGCGTCCGTTCGGTCTGTGCAAGACCTGCCGGCATCACAAGTCCAGGAGGACCGGTGGCTACTGCACGCTCCTGGATGAGGACCTTGCACCGGAAGAAACACGCCAGATCTGTTACGAGCACGAGGACGCGGCATGATCGCATCCGCCGCCGAAGAGCCCTCCGGAACAATCATCGGCCTTTATGTCGGCAGTCCTCAGCAGCGCTGGCCCGGCAAGCCGCCCTCCGCGATCGCCAAGCAGCCGGTCGACAGACCGATGCGCATTGACGAGCATGGCTTTGTCGACGATCAGCAGGCGGATCTGACGGTCCATGGCGGTGCGGAGAAGGCCATCCATCATTACGCCTCTGAGCACATGGCAGTCTGGCGTGACGTTTTTCCGGAACAAGCCGCGCAATTCCAGCCCGGGTGTTTCGGCGAAAACATCTCGACCACCGGCCTGACGGAGGACGTCCTCTGCCTCGGCGATATCCTGTCCCTCGGTTCGGCAAAGGTCCAGGTCTGCCAGGGCCGCCAGCCCTGCTGGAAGCTCAATGCCCACACGGGTCTCGATCAGATGGCGGCGCAGTTTCAGAAGACCGGACGAACCGGCTGGTATTACCGTGTGCTTGAGAGTGGCACGGTGGAGGTCGGCGACCGGCTCGAACTCCTGGACCGCCTGCACCCCAATTGGACGTTGCAACGGCTCATCGAGGCCCGCTTCGATCCGAGACTTGATACGGGCGTAGCAGCCGAACTCTCCGGTCTCACTGTCCTGTCCCAAAACTGGCGGGAGGCCTTCGAAAAGAAGCGCCGGCGCGGATATGTGGAAAACACCGACAGACGGCTCAAGGGGATTCCGTAATTCGCGGGCCGCTCACCCCGGGACATCGTCCCCCGGCGGTGCATATGGCTTCAGCTGAAAATACTCGGGACGGCCCGTCGCCCAGGGGTCGCCCCAGAGCTGCTGCCCGCCATCGACGTTGAGCACCTCGCCGGTGATGAACTTGCCGGACGGGGCGGAGACATAGGCAACCGCCTCGGCCACATCCCATTCATCGCCGGCGCGCAGCATCGGGTTGGCCTGGTAATAGGTGCTGGCGCCTTCCGGCGGATAGTTGCCGAAGCCGGTCGTCTCGCAGCATCCAGGCGCAACGCAGTTGACCCGCAGACTGTGCGGTGCCCATTCGACGGCGACCGATTTGGAAAGATAGATCACCCCGGCCCGCGCCGCGGCGGTGTGCGCCATGCCGGGCATGCCGCGCCAGACATCGGCAACGATGTTGACGATAGAACCGGGCGCACCGGCCTCCATCCATCGGCGGGCCGCCGCCTGCATCATCCACCAGGTGCCGTTGAGATTGGTGTCTATGACCGCGTTCCAGCCCTTCGGCGTGAAGTCGATCGCGGCCTGGGGAAACTGACCGCCGGCGTTGTTGACCAGCACATCGAGGGCGCCGTACTTCTCGTGAACCGCATCGACAAAACCGGTCACCTGATCCACATCGCGAATTGTAAACGGCTCGGCAAGGACCTCGCCGCCGAAGCCGCGCAGGAAGTCGGCGGCGGCTTCGAGTTTCTCAAGGTTCCGCCCGCTGATGGCAAGGTTGGCCCCGAGCCGCGCAAACAGCGCCGCAATGGCCCGGCCAAGCCCGCTGCCGGCCCCGGTCACGACGATGGTTTGCCCCTTGAAAAGGTCCGCGGCGAAGACGGTTGGTTGCGTCCTCAGGTCCTCCTCGGTGAATCCGAATTGTTCCGGTGCCGAATCCGACAAGATTGCTCTCCCGTGCCGCAACACCCGCCCCAGACGGCCAGTTCGTTGGTGCTGGGAGGGCGGAGGCAACCCCTTTACAGGATTTACGATGTCCCAGCTGATCCCCTTGCCGCATCATTGCCCTCCGACGCGGTTAAGAGCGTCACCAATCTATTGCGGAACAGGAAATAATCAACCGCTGCAACTTTGATGCTGGCTGGAACCCGAATTCAGCTTCGGACATGATCAATTTCTCCCAAGGGCAGACGTTGCAAATCCGGTCTTCGGGGCATTTCACCGGAACGCGCAGCCACCTCGACGGCCTGCGCGCACCGTGTATGTCTGCATGGGCATTTTCACTTCTGCATTGAACCTTTTCCTCCGCTCCCGCGTCCAAACCGACAAGCTTTGGTGAGTGGAGGACAGAATGGCTATCTTGTTCGGGACAGGCAAAGACGATCTTATCGGCGGAACGAACTTAGACGACGACATCTTCGGTTTCGGCGGAGATGACGATCTTTATGGTCACGACGGTGATGATACGGTCGTCGGTGGGGCCGGCGACGACTGGATCAGCGGCGGCAACGGCAATGACACCGTCACCGGCGATGAGGGCAACGACACGCTGTATGGCGACGACGGCATGGACACCGTCACCGGCGGAGCCGGCATTGATTTTCTTTACGGCGGCACCGGCAACGATAATCTGTGGGGCGGGGACGGTAACGATGTCCTCTTCGGCGAACAGGACGACGATTATCTGAACGGTGGACTGGGCAACGACTTCGTGGACGGTGGACACGGCCATGACGAGATCGACGGCGGGCCGGGCAACGACCGCCTGATCGGAGGCGACGGCGCCGACACGATCCGTGGCGGCGGACACAACGACATCATAGATGGCGGCGCCTTTGACGATTTGCTCCTGGGCGAGCATGGCAATGACTCCATCGAAGGCGGTGGCGGCGACGACAACATCCATGGTGGCATAGGCAACGATACCCTGCGCGGCGACAGCGGCGCAGATGCGATCAACGGTGGTGAAGGCGATGATCTGATCATCGGCGGAACCGGCGACGACGCCGTTGCCGGCGGCGGCGGTGCGGACGTGATCTACGGTGAATCCGATGACGATTACCTGACCGGCGGCGATGGCCGTGACACGATCTGGGGCGGTACCCAGAACGACACGATCTACGGCGGACGCGACTCAGACGAACTCCATGGTGAAGACGGCGACGATCACCTCAACGGCGGCGCGTCCAACGACGTCGTCTACGGTGAAGCCGGCAACGACACTCTGCATGGCGGTGACCATGATGACCGGTTGGAGGGCGGTTCCGGCAATGACGTGATGTTCGGCGGTTCCGGCAATGACTATTTCGTGTTCGAAGATCTCGAGGGCAACGCGGAACTGGGGGACGATGTGATCAAGGACTTTGTTTCAGGCAGCGACCAGATCCAGATGACCGATGTCTTCGGCGTCAGCGGCTTTGGCGATCTTCAATTCAGCGACACCAAGGACGGCGTCCTGATCGAGTACGGCACCAACACCGGTTCCATTCTGCTGGAAGGCGTGGCCATGGCGGATCTCGGCGCGAGCGACTTCCTGTTTGCGT
>JAJFHL010000096.1 GCA_021775615.1 Hyphomicrobiales bacterium | reverse complement strand
ACCCTCAGCCCGTCCAGTGTTTTAAGAAGCTCGCCTCGTTTTTCGGCATAGTGTTCCATGGCTTACCCTTGGTCGTTGTTGTTGGATTTCAGGCTTCCGGCCGCATCCATGATCGCTTCAACGATGCCGTGATAGCCGGTGCAACGGCAGATATGGCCGGACAGCATATCGCGTATCTCGTCGCGGGTCGGCTGCCGGTTGTCTCGCAGAAACCGTGTCGCCGACATCAGGATCCCCGCCGTGCAGAAGCCGCATTGCAGCGCGTGGTGCCGGCGGAACGCCTCCTGAAGGGCTGTAAGCGTTTCACCTTCGGCCAGACCTTCCACGGTTTCGATATCCGTGCCGTCCGCCTGCAGCGCGTATTGCGTGCAACTGCGCTGCGGCGCACCGTCGATGAGTACGGTGCAGGCGCCGCAGACACCGTGTTCGCATCCCACATGAGTGCCGTAGAGCCGCAACTCGTGGCGCAGAAAATCTGAAAGCAGCATGCGCGGCTCCGCACAGGCACGGCGCTCTTTGCCGTTCACGCGAAGGCGCACCTCGTGTTTGGCATCGCCGGCAAACCGCGTCATGTCCGCGCCTCCTCGAAAGCGGCGTCGATGACCTGTCTGGCGAGGCTCACTGTCAGTGCCCGGCGATAGTCGGCGCTTGCCGTCATGTCTTCGAGAGGATCGAGCGATCCGGCGGCATATTCCGCAATGGCCAGGGCGAGGTCGCCGGGGGCTTCGGCCTCATCAAACTGCGACATGTCAATGAGGACCGGACGGTCTTCGACGCCGCCGAGGCCAAGGCGCAGGCTCTGCACCCTGTCATCCTTCAGGTGCAGTGCGCAGGCGGCCGCCGCAATCGCGAAATCTCCATGGCGCTGGGCAAACTCCGCGAAGGCATATCCCGTGGCCGGTTGCCGTTTCGGCCAAACCGTCCCGGTAATCAGTTCGTCGGGCCGCCGCGCAGTGGAAAGGAGACCCTTGAAGAAATCCTTTGCCTCGACGTGGCGCCGTCCGTGCGCCGATGTCAGCTCAACTTCCCCGCCAAGCGTGACCAGCGCCAGCGGGATCTCGGCGCTCGGGTCGGCATGGGCAACGGATCCGCCGAACGTGCCGCGGCTTCGGGTCTGGTAGTGACCGACATGCGGCAACGCCCGCGCCAGAAGGGGGACTGCCTCGGCGACACCCGCGTCCGCCATGATGTCGGCCTGCCGGGCAGTGGCGCCAATCCGGACCCGATCGCCTTCGCTGTCGACCGATCGCAGACCGGCCAGCCGCCCGATATCAACAACCACCGCCGGTCTCACAAGACGCATGTTGAGCATCGGCCCAAGTGACATGCCGCCGGCCAGCACGGCGGCGTCGGACCCGCATTGCGCCAGCGCCTCAAGCACCTCGCCTTCGTCATCGGCGCGAATATAGTCAAACGCCACCGGCTTCATGTTCGCCCTCCGACGCCAAGGAGCCTCAGCGCGCGCCGCAAAGCACGCATGAAACCACCCCCGGAGGAACGCGGATCAGCACCAGACAGCTTGGCATTCAGTCCGTCGAAGAATTCGGCGATCATCACCTCCGTCACGCGCCCCAGCATGCGCTGGCCAACGGCGGCGACCTTGCCGCCGACATCGGCGCCATAGTCGTAGGTCAGTTTCGTCCGGCCGGCGTCAGCCTCCTCAAGCCGGACCCGGCCCGATCCGCGGCCATGCCCCAGGCCGCCGCGCACATTCCCGGAAATACTCAACGAATTCGGCTCGCGCAGATCAAGGAAAGAGACATCCGCCAGGTAACGTCCCTTGATCCCGGCGACCCCGAGTTCGACATCGGCCTCATACCTGTTGGCGCCGGCAGCCTTCACTTCGCGGCATCCCGGAAGCAGATCCGTCAACCCCTGCGGATCGAGGAGCGCGGCCCACACTTCGGCCGGCGGTGCATCTATCACGACCGTCCCACTTCCCCTGAGCAGCCCTTCCAGGGGCACATCGCCGGCATCGTCACCCGCCCGCTCCGGCATCGGGCGAATGCTCGACGGCACCGGCTTCCTGCCCTGAACCAGTTGCCACACCCTGTGGCTGGTCAGCGGCAGGTCGACCTCGTCGAGGTCCAGCGCATCGGCCACCGCGTTGGCCAGAGCCGCCGGCGCCAGCATGGAGCTGCCGTCACCCAGGCCTTTCGAGCCCAGCACCGTATGCGGAGAAACCGTGTTGGCGTGCCCGATCACCAGATCCGGCACCTCCGGCGCGGTGGGGCAGAGATAGTCGGCGAATGTGCCCGACAGGAGGTTCCCGTTCGCGTCATAGGAAATCTCCTCGAGCAGCGCGCCGCCGAGCCCGTGGACGAACCCGCCCCGCACCTGCCCCTCGACAATGAGCGGATTGAGCACGGTGCCGACATCATGCACCGAGACATATTTTTCGATGGCCACACGCCCGGTTGCCGGGTCGATTTCAACTGCGGCCAGATCGAAGACGCTGCCATAGGTAACCGACGAGGGCACCCGGTCGTCGCCGTCCGGGCCGGTCAGAACCTCCGGCGAGATCACTGCTGTCTCGTAAATACCGGGCTCGGTGTGTTCCGGCATGCCTTCCGGGTTCCAGTGCGCCGCTGCCGCCAGGCGGCGCACCGGCACGGTCTTGTTTGTTCCGGGCACATGCGCCTGGCCACCCGACAGCACAACGTCGTCCGGCGCGCAGTCGAACATCTCCGCCGCGATCGCCCGAAGCTTGCCAGCGACCTTGTCGCCACAGGCCGCAAGCGCACTGGTGACCGCGGCGGCAAACCGGTTTGCATAGTTGCCGGACGCAATCGACCAGGAACTCACGCGGGTGTCGATTTCCGTCACCACATCGATCCTGTCCGGATCGAGGCCGAGCCTGTCGGCGACGATCTGGGCTGCCACGGTGGCATGTCCCTGCCCGTTCGGCGTGGTGCAGATATGGGCGGTGACGGCTCCTGTCGGATCCATCGAAATCACGGCGCTGGTATTGGCCCCCGACTTCGGCTCGGACCGGCCGCGTTCTTCGGCGGTCTGCGCCAGCGACACATAGCCCATGTTCGAGCCCGACGGTTCGACACCGCAGGCGATCCCGATGCCGAACAGCCGCCCTTCGGCCTTGGCCGCGTCGCGCCGGGCAACCAGTGCGGGATAGCCCGAAAGCTCTTCAAGTTTAGCCACCGCCGACTGGTAATCGCCCGCATCCATCAGCGAGCCGCCGGGCGCGTCATAGGGAAACTGGTCTTTCGCAATGAAGTTGCGCTTGCGCAGTTCGATCGGATCGATGCCCAGCTTTTTTGCCGCCAGATCCATGATCCGCTCGAGCGCGAAGAAGAACTGCGGGCCGCCAAATCCGCGATTGAGACCCGTTGGCATCTGGTTGGTCACCACCAGTGTGTTGTCGACGGCAATGTTGCGCACCCGATAGCAGCCGTTGGAGGTTGCCTGCATGCGATAGACGGAGGCAGGTTCCGGCGCCCGGATGTAGGCGCCCATGTTGCAGATATTCTCGAACCGCAGCGCTTCCAGTTCGCCATTCGCACCAATGGCGGCGCTCACCATGCCGACCCGGTCGGTCGCTGACGAAGATGCACTGAGATGTTCAAGCCGGTCCTCGATCCACTTGACCGGGCAACCGAGCACCCGGCTCACCGCACACATGAGGACGATATAGGGATAAACCCCCTGCTTGATGCCGAAGCTGCCACCCGATGCGGGCGGCGAAATCAGGCGCAGCCGGTTGCCGGGAACGCCCAGCGCGCCGGCCATCAGCGGATGCAGCACGAACGGCCCCTGGAAGTTCGACCACACCGCGTAACGCTCGGGCATCGCTTCATGCTGTGCGATCACCCCGTAGGTTTCCATCGGGGTCGACGAATATTTTGGAAACCGGTATGGCAACTCGACCACATGCGCCGCCGTGGCGAATGCGCCGTCCGGGTCGCCGTAGGAAATGCTGCGCTGATTGGCGATGTTGGAGCCGACCGCCTCATGCAGAACCGGCGCGTCCGCCCTCATCGCCCGCTCCACATCAACGGCGGGGCCAAGTGGCTCGTAGTCCACGTCAATCAGGTCGAGGGCGTCTTCTGCGATATAGCGATCATCGGCCACGACAACCGCCACGGGCTCACCGGCAAATCGAACCTTCTCGACCGCCAGCGGATAGTAGTCGATCGCCACCTTCACGACGCTCGGGATCGGGCGCGTCACCCGCGCCACGTCGGCGCCAGTGACGACCCCGACGACGCCGGGCAAAGCGGTTGCCCGTGAGATGTCGATGCCGGTGATTTGGGCATGCGCGTGCGGTGAGCGCAGGATGGCGGCGTGTTTGAGCCCTGCAACCGGTTCAAGATCATCGATGAACCGGGCGTTCCCGGTGAGCAGCGCCAGGTCTTCCTTGCGCGGCATGGCGCGCCCGACCCAGGGTTCGGTTCCGTGCCCCGCCGTTGCTCCGGCATCTTGCGCCATGCGCACTCCCCTCGTCCGCGCAACTGAATGCGGCGTTCAGGACGCGGAGTGCGAGTCTTAAAGAGAGATTGGCACCGGAGCAATGCCGGGCGCCCTTCACGCAAAACAGGCAATTTGTTGCCCACGCGTCGCCGCACCCGGACCTGTCATAACCAAAACCGCACGATCCCCATCAGTTCAGGTTATGCACCCTCGGACAACACTTGCGGATGAACATTTTGTTTTGTCACTTTGCCGATTTGTCAGTAGGCTTGGAAAATAACAATCAAATCAAGAAGTGCGTGCTGACACTCAAGAAGAAGTGTGTGCCGACACTCAGAAATTTGACCTGGGAGGGATCATGACAAAATTTGACAAGCTTAAGGAATTGGCTGTTCAAGGGCGCCTGTCGCGCCGCGAATTCATCGGGTACGCATCGGCCCTTGGCATAACCGCGGCGATTGCCGATCCATTGTTCATGAGTTCGGCCAAGGCGGCTCCAACCCGCGGCGGGACGGTCAGGATCGGCCATGCCCATGGTTCCACCACTGACTCGCTCGATCCCGGCACCTGGGAAAACGACTTCACCATTGAAATGTCGTTTGCGGTCAACAATTTTCTGACCGAAATCGATGTGGACGGACAGATCAAGGCAGAGCTGGCAGAGAGCTGGGACGCCTCGGACGATGCGACCGTGTGGACCTTCAAGCTGCGCAAGGACGTTACCTTCCACAACGGCAAGACCGTCACCGCGGACGACGTGGTGGCATCCTTCAACCATCACCGCAAGGACGGCTCGGAATCCGCGGCCAAGCCCATCGTCAGCCCGATCACCGACATCAAGGCCGATGGCCCCAACACCGTCGTGATCACGCTGAGCGGCGGCAATGCCGACTTCCCGTTCCTGGTTTCCGACTATCACATTCCGATCTTGCCGGCGACGGCGGACGGCATCGACTGGAAGAGCGGCATTGGCTGCGGCCCCTACGCCATGGAGTCCTTCGATCCGGGCGTTTCAGCCAAGTTCAAGCGGCATGACGGATACTGGAAGAGCGACCGTGCCTGGTTCGATGCCATCGAGTACACCGCCGTGGTCGACACCGCCGCACGCGGCAATGCCCTCGTCACCGGCGAGTTCGATGTGATCAGCCGGCCTGACCTCAAGACGGTGGCTCTGCTGGAACGGCGCCCGGGCATCGATGTGGAGGAGACATCCGGAACTGCGCATTACGGCTTCCCGATGCGTGTGGATGCCGCGCCATTTGACAACAACGATGTGCGCGAGGCCCTGAAGTGGGCCGTCGATCGCGAAGAGCTGGTCAAGAAGATCCTCAAAGGGCGCGGCGTCGTCGGCAACGACCACCCGATCGGCCGGTCCAACCGGTATCACGCAACCGAAGAGGAACTGCCGCAGCGGACCTACGACCCGGACAAGGCGAAGCACCACCTCAAGAAGGCGGGCATGGAGAACCTCAAGGTCAAGCTGCAGATCGCCGACGCGGCCTTCGCCGGCGCGGTGAACGCGGCGGAATTGTATCGCGAACAGGCCGCAAAGGCGGGGATCGATCTCCAGGTCGCCCGCGAGCCCGATGACGGATACTGGTCCAACATCTGGAACAAGCAACCCTTCTCCGGCACCTACTGGGGCGGCCGTCCGACAGAGGACTGGATGTTCACCACCACCCACGACAAGGACGCCGAATGGAACGAGACCGCCTTCAAGAACGACAAGTTCCAGAAGCTGCTGGTCAGCGCCCGTTCCGAGCTCAACGACACCAAGCGCCGCGACATGTATGTGGAAATGCAGCGCATCGTGGCGCATGAAGGCGGTTCCCTGATCCCGATGTACAACAACTATGTCTGGGCCAAGGCCAAGAAGCTCAAGCATGGCGAACAGATGGCGGCCAACTGGGATCTTGACGGTCACAAATGGCAGGAGCGTTGGTGGTTCGAAGGGTAGATTCCAGGACCATAGGGCTGGGATAGACCATGCATAAACTTTTCATTCTGGTGGCTCAGCGCTTGGCGCTGGGCCTCCTTACGCTCTTTGTCGTTTCACTGATCATTTTCCTCGGCGTCGAAATGCTGCCAGGCGATCTGGCGCAGGCCATTCTCGGGCAGGCGGCGACAGAAGAGACCATTGCCGCCATGCGCGAGCGGCTCGGCCTCAACCTCCCGGCACATATCCGTTACCTGCAGTGGCTCGGCGGGATCGTCCAGGGCGACTTTGGAACGTCTCTGGCGAACGATCGCGAGATATCGGAACTGATCGGCGTACGGCTTGCAAACACCCTGTTTCTTGCCATTGTCGCGGCCGCCATTTCGATCCCGATCGCCCTGACACTAGGAATTCTCGCGGCTCTCTACCGCAACAGTTGGTACGACCGGACCGTCAATGTCGTGACACTCAGCTTCGTTTCGACACCGGAGTTTTTCGTCTCCTACATTCTCATCCTTTTCCTGTCGGTGAAGATGCAGGCCTGGCTCCCGGGTTTCCACTTTCCAAGCCTTTCGAATGTGAGTTGGGACGACACGTTCCTGGAACGCCTCTACGCGGTGTTTCTGCCTGCACTCACACTCACCCTGGTTGTTATTGCGCAGATGATGCGGATGACACGTGCCGCAATCATCAATCTGCTGGCCAGTCCGTACATCGAAATGGCCAATCTCAAGGGCCTGTCGCGCCGGCGGATCATTCTGAAGCACGCCCTGCCCAACGCCTGGGCGCCGATCATCACGGTGGTCGTGCTCAATCTCGCCTACCTCATCGTCGGCGTGGTGATCGTTGAAGTGGTGTTCGTCTATCCGGGTCTCGGGAGACTGATCGTCGATGCGGTCCGCACCCGCGATATTCCGGTGGTGCAGGCCTGCAGCCTGATCTTCGCGGCCACATACATCCTTCTCAATCTGACGGCGGATGTCATGTCCATCGTCACCAATCCAAGATTGTTGCATCCAAGATGAGCACCGAGGCAAATCAAACGCCGGATCAGGGCGATTTCGTCAGCGGCACCTGGGCGAAGCGACGCCAGGACGCCATGCGGGAACTGGGAAAGGCGCCGTGGACGGCGAAATTCGGATTGCTCGTCATCTTTGTCTATGTCTTCGTCGCACTGTTCGCTCCGCTGATTTCTCCATACAAGGAATCCCAGGTCATCGGCCCGGAGTATCTCGACATCGGACAAGCTTTCTATGTCGAGGAAGAGGGCAAGATCGAACCGCTGTTTTCCGACGAAGAAATTGCAGAAGCCCGCGAAGACGGCAAGGAGATCAGTCATCTTGTGCTTGGCACCGACAACCTTGGCCGCGACATGCTCACGCGCCTGTTCTATGGCGCGCGCAACACCATCGGCATTGCATTTCTGACAACCGTGCTGGCTTTCGTGCTTGGCGGCCTGGGCGGGATGCTGGCTGCGGCACTGGGCGGCTGGACCGACCAGATCCTGAGCCGCATCGTCGATGTGCTGATGGCAATCCCGCAGCTGATTTTCGCGTTGCTCCTCCTGACCATATTCGGCACGTCTATACCGATCTTGATCATCATCATCGCAGTGCTTGATTCCACCCGTGTGTTTCGGCTGGCCCGCGCGGTTTCCATGAACGTGGTGGTGCTTGATTTTGTCGAAGCCGCCAAGCTGCGCGGTGAAGGCATGGGGTGGATCACCATGCGTGAAGTTCTGCCCAACATCATGCCGCCCCTCGCTGCCGAGTTCGGCCTGCGGTTCTGTTTCGTGTTCCTGCTGATCAGCGCCCTGAGCTTCCTCGGGCTGGGCATTCAGCCGCCCACGGCAGACTGGGGGTCGATGGTGCGCGACAACGCAACTCTCATCACCTTCGGCATTCCAACGCCGCTGATTCCAGCCGGCGCGATTGCCCTCCTCACCATTGGGGTGAACTTCGTGGTCGACTGGTTCCTGCAGAAAACAAGTGGCTTGCGCGATGACCTCTGAGACAAAGACGAACGGCGACGGCAAGAAGGACGACATTCTGCTCGATATCCGGGGCCTCAAGATCGAAGGCATGGCGGAGGAACAGTGGCACGGGATCGTGCATGGCGTTGATTTGAAACTGCATCGTGGTGAGGTTCTCGGCCTGATCGGAGAATCCGGTGCCGGCAAATCCACCATCGGTCTTGCCGCCATGGGCTTTGCCCGGCCGGGCTGCCGCATTTCGGCCGGCGAAATCTTCTTCGACGGCAAGGATCTGATGAAGGCCTCGGAAGAGGAAAAACGGGCGCTTCGAGGTGTCCGCATTTCCTATGTGGCGCAAAGTGCCGCCGCCTCGTTTAACCCGGCACACAAACTGATCGACCAGTATACGGAGACACCGACCGAACATTCCGTATCGTCCAAGTCAGAAGCCGAAGCCGACGCCAAGGATCTGTTCGGACGCCTGCGCCTGCCCGACCCGGAGAATATCGGCTACCGCTATCCGCACCAGGTTTCAGGTGGCCAGTTGCAGCGCGCCATGACGGCCATGGCCATGTCCTGCCGTCCCGATCTCATCATCTTCGACGAGCCGA
>JAJFHL010000095.1 GCA_021775615.1 Hyphomicrobiales bacterium | reverse complement strand
TGCGCCGCACAGCATCCTTCTCGACGCTCCGTGCGCGTCGACCGGGACCATCCGGCGCCATCCCGACATCGCCCATACCAAATCGGAAAAGTCGGTGGCCGATCTGGCCCGCGTCCAGCAACGCATGATCGACCACGCCATTGAAATTCTGGCCCCGGGCGGAATCCTGGTGTTTTGCACCTGTTCGCTGGAGCCCGAAGAAGGCGAGCACCACGCCACCCGCTTGCTTCAGAAGGGCGGTGTCACCCGGCTGCCGATTGCCGCAGAGGAAATCGGCGGCATGGCCGAATGCCTTACACCGGAGGGCGATTTGCGCACCCTTCCCTGTCACTACATGCGCGACGAAATGAACGAAAGCGGCCTTGACGGCTTCTTTGCCATGCGCCTGCAAAAGCTGTGAATCCACCGTGAGTACGGTTGCGGCAGAGCCGTGCAGTTGATATGCACCACCCATCATGACCCGCCCGGTAAAGATCGCTCCCTCCATTCTCGCCGCCGACTTCGCGCGGCTGGGAGAAGAAGTGAAAGCGGTCGACAAGGCCGGCGCCGACTACATCCATCTCGACATCATGGACGGTCATTTCGTCCCCAATATCTCTTTTGGTCCCAGCGTTATCAAATCCTTAAGGCCATGGACCGATAAGGTATTCGACGTGCATTTGATGATCGCCCCGGTGGACACTTACATCGAGGCGTTTGCCGAAGCCGGAGCCGACATAATCACCTTTCATCCCGAAGCCGGGCCCCATGCACACCGCACGGTGCAGGCCATCAAGGCGAACGGATGCAAGGCTGGACTGTCGCTCAATCCGGGGACGCCGGCGGAAGCCGTCGACCCGTTGCTTCAGGATCTCGACCTCATCTTGGTGATGACGGTCAATCCGGGGTTCGGCGGACAGCGGTTCATCGAAAGCCAGCTTGCCAAGATCAGCGTCTTGCGCGAGCGGATCGATAGTATGGGTAAGGAAATCGATCTTGAAGTCGACGGTGGTATCAATTTCGAGACCGCATCTCTGGCCATCGCGGCCGGGGCGGACGTGCTCGTCGCCGGTACCGCGACCTTCGACGGCGGGCCGGAGCATTACTCCGGCAACATTGCACGGATGCGCGGACAAACCGCAGGCTGATCCGCCGCTCCGGGGGGACGCGGCATGAGCCAGGTCCCCGCCCGAACCCAGGACATTGCCCGCGCCCTGCTGGCCGAGACATCGCGCAGCGCCTCCGGCCTGCTCCAGAGCGGGCTGCCGCTCGGGCGATCCGTCGCACCAAAAGCGCTCATCGTAACGCCCATGCCTTTGCGCGAGGCGAACCCGGACCGGGCGCACGAAATCTATCAGGGACAATTCTCTCTTGCCGGCGTCAAGATCGAACCCGGCGCCCGTTCTCCGTTTCTCGTGCACGACGCGCCCGCGCACTGGCGCCGCGCCGTCGCTTCGTTTTCCTGGCTTGGCGACCTGTCCGCAGCCGGCAGTGAGCTGTCGCGGGTTCAGGCACGGTGCCTGATCTCCGACTGGATGACCTGCGACAAACGACGCCACGGGCCTGGCTGGGAGGTGCCGATCGTGTCCCAGCGGCTCATCTCCTGGCTCAATCAGGCGCCGTTCTATCTGACCGGTGCCAATGGTGATTTCCACTCAAGACTCATGGCAAGCATCGGGCGCCAGGCGCGTTACCTCGCCGCGGCCATGGCTCAGCACTCCAGTACCTGGGCCGGGCTTTGCGGCGCCATTGCCTACAATTACGCGGTTGTCTGCACCGATGGACTGGAAAGACAGCTTGCCCGCGCCGCGGAGACCCTGAGTCGCGCCCTGCACAGCCAGATTCTCCCCGACGGCGGTCACATCTCCCGCAATCCGGCCCATGTGATTGATCTGCTTGAGATGTTGCTGCCGCTGAAGCATTGTTTTGTCGAGCGCGATCTGGAACCGCCGGACGGGTTGATCACCACCATCGACCGCCTGTTTCCGTTGTTGCGCCTGTTCCTGCATGGCGACGGTGGACTTGCATTCTTCAACGGGGCGAGCGAAACCCGCCGCCGGCTGATCGCCACTCTCCTCGCCGAGGACGTCGAGCGTGCCAAGTCCCTGAACTGCGCCCGCCAGTCCGGCTACACGCGCCTTGCCCAGGGCAAGACAGTGATCATCGCCGACACCGGAACCGCACGGTCGGCCCGGGCCAGCGACAGCGCCCATGCCGGCGCCCTGGCCTTCGAGATGAGCCACGGCACCCAGCGCATCATCGTCAATTGCGGTCACGCCGCACAGGGGCCCGATGAATGGCGGGTCGCCACCCGCGCGACCGCGGCCCATTCCGCCCTGGTGATCTCCGAACGCTCCAGCGCCCGTGTCTTCGACGGCCCGTTGACTGACACGCTCTTTGGCGGCCCGCTGACCTTCGGCCCCGCCTCGGTCACCTCCCAGCTCCAGATGTCGCAGGCAGGCGGATTTCTGAGCGCCGCCCATGACGGCTATCTCAAACCGTTTGGCCTGACACATCACCGCGAGATTTACCTCGCCAGCAGCGGCACCGACATCCGCGGCGAGGACCGCCTGGTCAATCCAGCCGGCGAGGGGTCCGGCAAACGAGCGGGATCGCATCCCTTCGCCATCCATTTTCACCTGCACCCCTCCGTCAAGGCGACCCTGTCCAAGGACAGCAATTCGGTGCTCCTGATGCTGCCCGACAAGTCCGGCTGGCGCTTCAGCGCCCGCGGCGCCCTGATCACGCTGGATGAAAGCGTCTATTTCGTCGATCGCGACGTGCCCCACCGCACCGTGCAGATTGTTCTGTTTGCGGAAACCTCACGCACCCCCATGGTGCAATGGGCGCTCAAGATGATCGAGAAGGCCGGCGGTGGAACAAGGCGGCAGACACACAAGACAACCCGTCTGCCGTTACGCGGCGGCGGCATGAACGAAAGCACCGGCCAGCGCTGACACAGCTGCAATGTTGCGGTTTGTAAGGTGTTTCTAGATACCGCTCGACATGCTAACTTCGCGCCATGGCAGGATTTCTTTCACGGCTCTTCGGCAAATCCGGCGGCAGCGGCGGCGAGGCAGCGCGCGGCGAAGCCGTGCAGTACAAGGGCTATCTGATCTACCCGGCTCCACAGAACGAGGGCGGCAGCTGGCGCACCGCGGGCGTCATCGCCAAGCAGGACGACGACGGCGAGCGCGAACACACCTTCATCCGCGCCGATGTCTTCGCCTCCAAGGACGAGGCGGACGCCTGCGCCACCCGCAAGGGCAAGCAGATCATCGACGAACGCGGTGACGACATTTTTGCCGCCCACGACGGTCCGCGGCACGGCTAGCCCTTGTTTTCCTTGAGTAAAACGGTCTAGTAGCCGACCGCGACCCTGTACAGCCCCTCGACAACACGCGCCATCCGTTCGTAATCCAGCGTGCCGGGTGTATCGCTCGATCTGTGATAGTTGGGATTGCGGAAATCCGCCGTATCGGTCACCAGGACTGCGGGGAAACCCTGTGCCCAGAAGTTCTTGTGGTCGGAGCGGTCTATGCCCGGCACGAAAGACGGCGCATTGATGGAATAGACAGGCAGGTTCCGCGTCATCTGCATAAGGTCTCGGACCCATGCAACTTCTTTGCGGTCGGACGCACGCCCGATAACCCCGATGAAATTCGCGGTTGTCGGATAGAGCAGATAGAGGATCGGAGCGAGCGCCGCCGGGTACCCTTGTGAAAACATGGCATCGTCAAAAAAGCCGATCATCTCGACCGACACCATCAACCTGACAGTGACATTTTCGGATTTGAGCTTTTCGGCGTATTCGTGGCTGCCGATGTTGGACCGAACCAGCGTGCGCCCGCTCCATTCCGATTCTTCTTCCAACGCAAATGCAACAAGATCCAGCCGGCGTCCGAGTGTCGGCTGCTCACGCGCCACTATCCGGGCGATCTCCAGAATACCGGCGACACCGCTTGCATTGTCGTCGGCGCCCGGCATGTGCTTGCCGACTTCGTCTTCAAAACCGGGCTGCGCCGGTTCCCTGTGCTGGAATACGTCGTAGTGCGCTCCCAGGACCATCCGCTCCGCATCCGGCGGACCGAACGAACAGATGACATTGTGATGCGATGCGCCCTTGTAGCGGAATGTATGCCGCTCCAGCGCGCAACCGGACGCACCGAACTGCGCCTCGATGTGTTCAACGGTGAGATTCAGTGCCGCGGGATGCGCAATGCCGCGCGAGGGCTTGATCGAGGCGAGCGCGGCGACGTCCCCCCTGAGCCTTTCAGCACTGACAGCGACCGGAGCTGGAGGCGTATAGCTTTCAAATGTCGGATTGCGCAGGAACCAGAACAATGCCGCGTAGACAACGGCAAGCGTAAACAGGGCCAAGACCACCCGACGGATCCGTCGCGGCCGTCTTGGCGAGGGCGAGCTGCCGGACGGCGCCTCGTGCGTCATGCCGGGCACCTCGTCATGGCTCCACCATTCTTCTGTTCATTAGTTCCATCGTCCCGCTTCTGTTCACCTAACTAGCATGGTATCGCCTGCAACGGACACCAAGCGAGGCGCAATTATCATGGCGACATCCGAGAACCCCATCAAGCGGGCACTGATTTCCGTATCGGACAAGACCGGTCTGGTCGACTTCGCAAGAGCCCTGAGCGCTCGAGGCGTCGAGCTGATTTCGACCGGGGGCACTTCGCGTGCAATTGCCGAGGCCGGTATTGCCGTGCGCGACGTCTCCGATGTAACGGAATTCCCCGAGATCATGGACGGCCGGGTCAAGACCCTGCACCCGAAAGTGCACGGCGGACTGCTCGCCATGCGCGGCAATCCCGGCCATAGTGAGGCGCAGAGCGAGCACGGCATCGCCGATATCGATCTGCTCGTGGTGAACCTCTACCCGTTCGAGGCGACCGTGGCCGCCGGCGCCGCCTATGACGAGTGTATCGAAAACATCGATATTGGCGGGCCAGCCATGATCCGCGCCGCCGCCAAGAACCACGCATCGGTTACGGTGGTGGTGGATGCGGCGGACTACGAAGCGGTGCTCGAGGAGATCGCAGCAAACGATGGCGCGACCGCGCTCGCCACCCGCCAGCGTCTCGCCGCCAAGGCCTATGCCCGAACCGCCGCCTATGATGCGGCGATCAGCACCTGGTTCGCCGGCGCGCTCCATGAGACCTCGCCCGAGTTCCGGGCGTTTGGCGGCCGGCGCCTGCAGGCCCTGCGTTATGGCGAGAACCCGCATCAGTCGGCGACCTTCTACGCAACGCCCGAACACCGTGACGGTGTTGCCACGGCGCGCCAGATCCAGGGCAAGGAGCTGAGCTACAACAACATCAACGACACCGATGCTGCCTTCGAGTGCGTCGCCGAATTCGATCCGGCTGACAGCGCCGCCGTGGTGATTGTCAAACACGCGAACCCGTGCGGCGTCGCCGTCGGCTCGAACCTTCTGGAGGCCTATGAGCGTGCCCTGCGCTGCGACCCGGTGAGCGCCTTCGGCGGCATCGTCGCCCTCAACCGGCCGATCGATGGCACGGCGGCGCAAGCCATAGTGGAGATCTTCACCGAAGTGATCATCGCGCCGGGCGCCGACGACGATGCTCTCGCCATGATCGCGGCGAAGAAGAACCTGCGCCTTCTGCTTACCGACGGGCTGCCCGACCCGGCCGCCGCAGGCCTTGCCATGAAACTGGTCTCCGGCGGCATGCTGGTGCAATCACGTGATGCGGGCGTGCTCGACGCGGGCGACCTCAAGGTGGTCAGCAAACGCGCCCCGACCGACACCGAACTGAGCGATCTGAAATTTGCCTGGAAGGTGGCCAAGCACGTGAAATCGAACGCCATCATTTATGCCTTGGACGGCGCAACGGTCGGCATCGGCGCGGGCCAGATGAGCCGCATCGATTCCGCCCGCATCGCGGCTTTGAAGTCGACCGAGGCGGCGGAAGCGGCCGGTCTGTCCGAACCGCTCGCCAAAGGCTCGGTGGTCGCCTCGGATGCCTTCTTTCCCTTCGCCGACGGCCTGCTCAAGGCGGCGGAAGCCGGCGCCACTGCGGTCATCCAGCCCGGTGGTTCGATGCGGGACGACGAGGTGATCGCAGCGGCCGACGACGCCGGCCTCGCCATGGTGTTCACCGGCATGCGCCATTTCCGCCACTGAGCCGGACGGTACTTACGTGACCCTTTGTCCCGGCCGCATGATGGTCGGCAGTCTGCGCAGATGAACGGTGCTGGCGTCGTCGAGCCCGAGCACCCGCCGGGCGAAATCGTCGAGCGGCGCAACGTCCGGTGGGACGCCCTTGTCATAGAGCACCCAGGCCCGCAGAGGCGCCGCATGGCTGCCGATCAACTCGATCAGGTCTCCGTCCTCAAGATCGTGTTTGCGGGCGGTCACCGGAGCCAGCCGCTGGCGCCGCTGGCGGCCCCTGATGCCGCTATAGGGCGATCCTTTGTCCGCAGAAATGTGCAACCCGGCGAGCGATTTGCGGCGCACTTCGCGCACCGTCCGGGTCGCCATCTCATCAACCTTGCCTTCGCGGTCGAGGGCAACGCCGTAGAATTCCTTGGCCGCCTCCGCGGTGACGTAACCCACTTCCACGTCTGCTGCGACCTGTTCGGGGTCGCGCTCCATCGGGTCGCCATAGCCACCGCCACCGGCCGACTGCATGATAATGCTCTCACCCTGGCGGATGGTGCGGCCGGTTGCCTTGCCCGGGACCTTGAGGTCGGTTTCCTTACCATCGACGCCTATGGCCACGCGCACCGGAGCCGCGCTGGTGCCGCCAAGCACGCCAAAGGGCGGGATCACCGCACGGTCGCTCTGCACCGAATAGACCGCCTCACCGTCCAGCAACCGGATCTCACGGGTCAGGCCAAGCCCGCCGCGGGTCCGCCCGGCGCCGGCGGAATCCGTCCGCAGAACCGAACGCTCGACCATCACCGGCATCTCGGTTTCGAGTTGTTCGGCGGTGTGGATCGACCGGATATTGCCGAAATCCACATTCATGAAGGCGCTTGAGCCGTCACCGCCGGCAAAACCGCCATTGCCGCCGGCCGGCGCTTCGAGAAAGACATAACCGCGGTCGCGCCGCCGGTCCTGCCCGCCCATGGAATTGGGGAACGACGTTCCGCTGAGGTCGCCCGACACTTTCTCGGGAACGATCTGTGAAAGGCATCCAAGCATCACTGACACCGCGCGTTTGCGCACCTCTCCGTGGGCGCCCGCCGGCGCATCCGGCTTGACATCGACAATCGACGCTTCCGGCGCTTTCAGATGGATCGGACGAAAGACGCCCTGGTTGACCGCCCCGCCCGGATCAAGGGTTGCCTTCAAGGCCACAAACACACCGGCACCCGCCACCGCGAGCGAGGAGTTCACGACGCCCGGAACCTGAGCGTTGGAGCCGGCGAAGTCGGCGGTCACCTCGTCGCCCGCGATGCTCAGCGCCAGGCGCATGAGCACCGGATCGAACCGGCCGTCATCGTAATATTCCAGATAGTCCTCGAATTCATAGGTGCCGTCGGGGAGTTCCGAAATCCGCTCGCGCATGCGCGCCTCGCAGCGGTCGAGATTGAGGCGCACGCATTCGATCACCATGGTGCGGGTGTATTTCTCGAACAGCGCCCGCAGTCTCTGTTCGGCGATCCGGCAGGCCCCCACCATGGCCTTGAGATCGCCGATCCGGTGTTCCGGCAGCCGCATGTTGCTTTCGATCAGCGCCATCACCGCCCGGTTCGGTTGCCCGCGCTCGTAAAGCTTGATCGGCGGGATCCGCAGGCCTTCCTGAAAGATGGTCGTGGCAAGACCTGAATAGCTGCCCGGCGTCATGCCCCCGACGTCAGCCCAGTGCGACCTGACCGCCGGAAACAGCACAAGCTCATCGCCCTCGAACACCGGGAACAGCAATGTCACGTCGTTGAGGTGGGTGCCGCCGCGGTAGGAATCGTTGAGGACGATGATGTCACCGGGATCGATGTCGCCTTCGAAATCCTCCATGGCGCAACGCACCGACCACGGCATCGGGATGACATGACCGGGATGGTCGTCGGACTGCGCCACCATTTCCGCCGTGGCGTTGAACATGGCACAGGAGAAGTCGTCGAGTTCATAGATCGCCGGCGAGTAGGACGCCCGGATGATCGAGGCCCGCATCTCGCGTACGATCGAGATCAGGCCCTCGCAGACCACTTCCAGGGTGATCGGGTCGACGGTCATCATGCGCTTTGCCTCCGCAAATGCAGCTCGCCATAGTCGCCCATTTCAGCGCTCCATCCGGGAGGCACCACGGTCACCGACCCCATTTCCTCGATGATGGCCGGCCCCGCGATGCGCGATGCCCCGGGCAGCGCCATGCGGTCAAAAACTTCGACAACGAGCGTTTCTCCGGCAAAACGCACAGGGCGGCGGCCCTTGCGCGCATCGCCCATGGAGCCGTCCTGCGACCAGCGCGGCAGTTCCGGCTTTTCGACCTCGCCGAGCACCGAAACCCGCAGGCTGACAATCTCCACCTCTCCGTCCATGCGGTATCCGAAGCGGCGCTCATGGGCCTCATGAAACCAGTCCGCCAGTTGGCCGGTGTCCTTCGGCCGGGCCGGCAGTGAGACAATCAGGTCCCACGACTGGCCGACATAGCGCATGCCCGCGGAGCGGGCGCTGGTGATCTTGTCGCCGTCCATGCCGTCCGCCTCCATTTCACTCACCGCGCGGCGTTCAAGGGCGTCGAAATGGCTGTCGATGGTATCCGCATCCGTCGCCGACAGATCGGCCACATGGGTCCGCACATGCTCGTGCCGCACATCGGATATGAGTGCGCCAAAGGCTGAAAAATTGCCCGGGCTTGGCGGCACCAGCACATGTTCCATGTCGAACTCTTCGGCAATGAACGCCGCATGCAACGGGCCGGCGCCACCATAGGCGACAAGTACGAAATCGCGCGGGTCATACCCGCGCGAGACCGAAATTTCCTTGATGGCGCTCACCATGCGGGCAACCGCGATACGCACGATCCCTTCGGCCGCGTCACCAGGCTCGAGGCCTTCGAACCGCGCCGCGACGCGGGCCACCGCCTCTTCCGCCGGCGCCCTTTGCAATGCGAAGCTCTGCGCCAGCTTGAGATCGTCCGACAGCCGCCCGAGCAGCAGGTTGGCATCGGTCACCGTCGCCTCGGTCCCGCCGCGGCCGTAACTGGCCGGCCCTGGAGCGGCGCCGGCGCTTTTCGGACCGACTTTCAGGATGTCGCCCGTATCCACCCAGGCGATGCTGCCGCCGCCGGCGCCCACAGTGTGAATGTCGATCTGCGGCGTGCGCACCGGATAGTCCTCGATATACTGGTCGGTGGTCACCGGGGCCTGCAGTCCGTCGATCAGGCAGACATCCGTGCTGGTGCCGCCCATGTCATAGGTGATCAGGTCTTCCAGCCCCAGGAGCCCACCGAAGTATTGCGCCGCCGCAACCCCGCCGGCCGGGCCCGACAGCACCGTCTGCACCGGGTACCGTGCCGCGCGTTCCGCCGTCACCACACCGCCACTGGAGATCATGATGAAAACCCGCGCCTGGTATTCCCTTGCCTTGAGTTCGCGCGCCAGCGTATCGAGATAGCCTGCGGTCACCGGGCCGATGTAACAGTTGAGCGCCGTCGTATTGAAGCGCTCATATTCGCGCATCTCCGGCAACACGTCCGACGACGCCGATACGAACCAGCCAGGCAGTTCGGCGCGCAGCACTTCAACCGCCGCGTTCTCGTGGTCCGGCGCGGCATAGGAGTGCAGGAAGCACACCGCAAGGGCCTGCGGCTTCAGCCCCTTGAGCCGTTCCGCCACAGCCACGATCCTTTCAGGATCGAGAGCGCGCGCCACCGAACCGTCGGCATAGAGCCGCTCGTCGACCTCAAAGACGTGACGCCGGTCGACCAGAGGCGGCGCCTTCAATGTAGTAATGTCGTAGAGGACCGTACGGTTGGTGCGGGCGATCTCCAGCGTGTCGCCAAACCCCTGCGTGGTGACCATCCAGACCGGAGTGCCCTTGCGCTCGAGAAACGCATTGGTGCCGATGGTCGTTCCATGCACAAAGCGATAGACATTTCCCAGACCCAGGCCGTCACTGTCGATCGCCGCAAGCACCCCGTCGGACGGGCGTTGCGGTGTGGTCGATGCCTTGCTCCAGGAAAGTTCGCCTGAGTTCCGGTCATAGACGACCGCGTCGGTGAAGGTTCCGCCGACGTCGACGCCGATCATGCGCATAAGCTGAAATCCCCAAAGCCCCCCGCTTTTCCCTTTCGATTAAACGTCAACATGTCTGGTTTTTTCAAGCGCTTACCAGTTGTGCGCGCGCCCCTGTCAACGCCCCTTGAACTCCGGCAGGCGTTTTTCCGCCATCGCTTCAAGACCCTCCTTCAGGTCTTCACTGGAATAGATCTCGCGATAGCAGTTCTGGGCCAGCTCTGCCTCGCCCTCTGAATCGATCAACAGCTTGGCGGCCTTGTTGGCCAATGGGGCGCCGGCGGCAATCTCAGCGGTGAGCGCATCCGCCAGGGCATCAAGCTCCCCGTCATAGGCGACAATGTCGACAAGACCCCACTCGAGCGCCGTGCGGGCATCGAGGCGGCGGCCGGTGAACATCAGAAGCTTCGCCCTTGAGCGGCCGGTTACACGTACCAGAAGTCGGTGCTCAAGGGGGGACAACATCAGGCCGAACCTTGAGACAGGAATTCCGATCCTCGCCGACGCGGCGCAAACCCGCACGTCGCAGGCAAGCGCCAGCATCAGGCCGCCGCCGATGGCAGAGGCCTGCATGCGGGCGATCACCGGCACCGGCGACTGCATAACAGCGTCATAAAGTGCGCCCACGGTGCTGTCGTAGGCCCAGGCGTTTTCCGGCGTATCCATGGCGTCGGGGATTTCGGCAAGATCGGCGCCCGAGGCAAACGCACGATCGCCACTGCCGGTCAGAACGATTGCCCGGACGGCGCTGTCATGCCCTGCCGCATCGATGGCCGCTCTCAATTCATCGACCGTTTGCAGCGCCAGGGCATTGCGCTTTTCAGGCCGGTCGATCGTGATCGTCGTGACCGCTCGCGAACGTTCGACCCGGATATGTTCAGGCGTGCTCACGATGTCCGCATATCAGGCCTGCGACAGATCCCGCAAGTGGCTGCCCGCAACCGCAAGCTTTGCCAGCGTCAGGTTGCCGGTGAACAGCTCGTTGATCGCCACCTGTACCCGCTCGACGGTGCTCTGGTTTTGCCCGAACCAGATTTCCCAGGCGTTCTTCTTGGTGCCGCCGGCGCCGAGGATCTGCGCAGTGAGCCGGCGTTGCGAGGCAAAGATACCATCCAGCGTGTTGGTCACCGCAAGACGCTCGTAGTAATCGACAACCGGCACCGCAGCCGCCTCGGCAGCCAGGCGATCGATGTTGAGGCTGCCGCCAAGCCCATAGAACACCCGGGCGACATCGACGATCGGCTTCTTGTTCCGTGCAGCAACCAGGATGATGTCGGGGCCGCGCGAGAGGTGCTTCAGCTGCGCAAGTTTCAACGCCAGCTCTTTTGGCACCTTGCGGCCCGCGAGCGACTTTTGTTCCGCCACCACATCACGCAGCGCATCGGGCGGCAGGACCTTGTCGAACGCCTTCTCCAGGGCGCTCAATCCGTCACCGTAATGCGCCACATTGGCGGCGAGGTCGCCAGCGGCTGGAACATTGCGCAGGAACCAGATGGTCTGCTGCCGCACCAGTTCCTGGACCGACGAATACAATTCGAGTTGCAGCGCACTTGGGATCTTGTTGTCGAGACCGTCGATCTCGCCATTGAGGTCGACAAACCCGAAACTGTCGCGCGCCAGGACGTATGCGGTGGCGATTGCCGCAGCGCTCGCCCCTGTCTCGTCCACCATCCGGTTCACGAATGATGCACCGCCGCGGTTGATCATACTGTTGGCAAGCATCGTCGCGACGATCTCACGGCGCAGCCTGTGGCTTTCGATCTCTCCTGAGTACTTCGACTGCAGCTTTGCCGGGAAATAGCGCATGAGATCCCGGGTGAGATAGGGATCATCGGGTACCGGGCTTTCCAGAAGCCGGTCGAACAGGGTGATCTTGGCATAGGCAAGCACGACCGACAGCTCCGGCCGCGTCAACGGCTTGCCCTGGGCCTCGCGCTCGCTCATTTCCACATCGTCGGGAAGGAACTCGACTTCGCGGTCAAGCTGCCCCTCATGCTCCAGGGAGCGCATCAGGCGGCTGAGAAAACCAGACTCCGAAAGGCCCTTTATCTCGGTCAGGGTCAGGCTGAGCGTCTGGTTGTAGTTGTTTCGCAGGCACAGGGCGGCGACATCGTCCGTCATCTCCGCCAGCAGTTTGTTGCGCGCCGGCCGGGTGAGTTTCCCGGCCGCCTCAGCCGCGCCGCAGGCGATCTTGATGTTGACTTCGAGATCCGACGAGTTGACTCCGGCCGAGTTGTCCACCGCGTCGGAGTTGACCCGCCCGCCATGCATGGCGAACTCGATACGGGCGCGTTGGGTGAGGCCGAGATTGGCGCCCTCGCCGATCACCTTGACATTGAGCTCCTGCGCCGTGATCCGCACCGGATCGTTGGCCCGGTCGCCGGCATCCGCATTGGTCTCGCTGGTGGCGCGGATATAGGTGCCGATCCCGCCGAACCACAAAAGGTCAGCATGGCACAGGAGAATCGCCCGGATCAGCTCGAACGGCGAGAGCTTTCTGGATTTCAGTCCCAGAACCTGCTGTATCTCGGAGCTCACCTCGATCGACTTGAGCGACCGTGAGAACACGCCGCCTCCCTTCGAGATCAGCGCCGGCTTGTAGTCCTGCCAGGTGACCCCCGGTGTGTTGAACAGACGCTGGCGCTCCTTGAAGCTGGTCGCCGGGTCGGGATCGGGGTCGATGAAAATGTCGCGGTGATCGAACGCCGCGATCAGCTTTATCTGTTTCGACAGCAACATGCCGTTGCCAAACACATCACCCGACATGTCACCGCAACCGACCACCGTGAACGGTGTCGACTGGATGTCGATGTCCATTTCCCGGAAATGGCGCTTGACCGCTTCCCAGCCGCCGCGCGCGGTGATGCCCATCTTCTTGTGGTCATAGCCGGCCGATCCGCCCGACGCGAAAGCATCGCCGAGCCAGTGGCCCTTTTCTTCCGATATGCCGTTGGCAATGTCGGAGAAGGTCGCCGTGCCCTTGTCGGCGGCCACCACAAGATAGGGGTCATCGCCGTCATGTCGGATCACGTCGCGCGGCGGGATCAGCTCTGCGCCGTCGATATTGTCGGTCACATCCAGCAGGCTGGAGATGAAGATCTTGTAGCAGCGGATGCCTTCGGCGAGAAACTCGTCGCGGGTGAACGCAGGCGTCAGCTTCTTCGGCACGAAACCGCCCTTCGAGCCGACCGGCACGATGACCGTGTTCTTGACCTGCTGCGCCTTGACCAGGCCCAACACCTCGGTGCGGAAATCTTCCGGCCGGTCCGACCACCTGAGACCGCCACGGGCGATCATGCCGAATCGCAGATGTACACCCTCCACGTCAGGGGCGTAGACGAAAATTTCAGCGAACGGCCTGGGCTCCGGCAGCCCTTCGACCTCGCGGCTGCGGATCTTTATCGCGATCGCCGGTTTGTGCCCGCCATCGTCGGCGGCCTGGAAGTAATTGGTGCGGAGCGCAGACGTGATCAGGTTGGTGAAGCGGCCAAGAACGCTGTCCTGATCGAGGCTCGGCACGTCCTGCAGGGCCGACTGGATTTCGGAGAGGAGCCGCTTTTCCCTGGATGACCGCTTTTTGGCGCTCACATTCGCGTCAAGCTCGAACCGGGCATGGAACAGTTTGACCAGCCGCGCCGCGATGCCCGAATGGGCGACCAGCGTGCCTTCGATGAAGCCGGCTGAAAAGGCCATCCCTCCGAGCCGCAGATATTTGCCGATGGCACGCAGCACGGAAATATCGCGCCATCCGATATTTTCCTTCAAGACCAGCGCGTTATAGGAATCGTTTTCGGCAAGCCCGTCCCAAACCGCCATGAAGCACGCTTCCAGCGTTGCCTTGACGCCTTCCAGTTTCACCGCCGCGCCGTCCGCCGCCTTGAGGGTGATGTCGTGGATCCACACGATCGCGCCGGCGTCGCCCTGCCAGCTCACCTTATAGGAACGCTCGTCGATTGCCCGGAGGCCCATATTCTCAAGGATCGGCAGCCGATCGCTGAGGGCTATGGGCTCGCCCTGATGGTAGATCTTGAGCCGAACCGTATCGCTTGCGTCGTCCGCCCCGCGATAGAAGTCGATGGCAAGATCGCCCTCATCCACGATGCCTTCCATCAGGTCGATGTCGCGCAGGGCGCCAACCGGCTGGAACGCTTCCTGATAGGCGCCCGAGAATGCGCCGGTGTAGCGGTCACACAGGCCGCCGATCCGACCGGCCTCGTAGGTGCCGGCTATCGCTTCGTTCAGGCGGTCGTCCCAGGTCTTGACGATCTCGACGATATCGGCTTCGACCGCGGGCACGTCCGGAGACGGTGTGACGCCGCCGGTGCGGCCGATAATGTAGTGGACCCGGACCAGGGAGCCTTCGGGAAACGCCGGATAGAAAATCGAGACATAGCCGTCATAGGCGGCAGACAGGCGCTCACCGACCTCGACACGCACCTGGGTGTTGAAACGGTCGCGCGGGATATAGACGAGCGCCGAAACAAAGCGGTCGAACTTGTCGGGCCGCACGAACAGTCTGGTGCGCGGCCGTTCCTCCAGTTGCAGGATGCCGATCGCCGTCTCCAGCATCAGGTCGGCATCGATCTGGAACAGGTCGTCGCGGGGATACTGCTCGATGACGTTGAGCAGCGCCTTGCTGCTGTGGCCTTCGGAGCCGAAGCCGGCATGCTCCATGATGTAGGCGACCTTGCGCCGCAGCACCGGTATCATCCGCGCGCTTCGCGTATAGGCCGATGAAGTGAACAGGCCGACGACACGAAGCTCGCCCGACAGCTGGCCGCGGTCGTCGAACTGCTTGATGCCGATATAGTCCATATGCACCCGGCGATGCACGGTGGCCCGCACATTGGCCTTGGTGATGATCAGCGGGGCCGGCTGCATGAGGAACTCGCGCAACTCCGGCGTGATCGTCACCAGTTCGGTGCCGCGCCTAAGCACCTGCACCTTGGGATCGCGCAAAATGCCGTGGCCTGAATTGGGCACCGCTTTCAGCTCGCCCTTGGCGCCGCCGCCTTCAAAGACATATTCGCGGATGCCGAGAAAGGTGAAATGGTTGTCGAGAAGCCACTGCAGGAACTGGATGGACTCGGCCAGCTCGTCAACCGCCACCGGCGGCGGGTTGGTCTGATAGAACGAAACCGCCTCTTCGACCCGGTCGCGCATCTGCTGCCAGTCGAGCACCGTCGTGCGCACATCATCGAGCACCGACGTGATCTGTTTCTCAAGCTCTTCGCGCTCCGCCCGGTCTCTCACCGGGTCGATATGAACATGTATGAAGCTTTCGCGAACCACATTGGGGGCGCCGTGCGCCGCGTCGTCCATGAAGCCGGTGAACTTGCCGTCCCGGTTGCGGCTCAGCGTGAAAATCGGATGCAGCACAAGGCGGATGCCGGCGTTGAGATCGCCGAGAAGAGAGAGCACCGAATCGACCAGAAACGGCATATCGTCATTGACGATCTGGAGAACGGAAATCTCTTCGTCCCAGCCGTCCTTTTCGTCCCTGGGATTGAACACCCGGACCTTGTGGCGCCCGGGCTGTTTGGTCTCCGCAAAGCTTCGCGCCGACGCGGCGATGGCGGCGAGACCGGATGCGTCATAGGCGGTGATTTCATCTTCCACGCCGAGTTCGAACAAGGTCTTGGCGAAGTGACCGGAACTCTTGTCGCCAGCTTTTTTGGACAGCTGTGTCGCGGCCGCCTTGATCAGGCGTTTCATCTGAGTGTCGGCACCCATGGTCGTCCCCCTCTGGTGGCGCTCCCGAATTGAGACTTGGGCCCGATCGCCGCATCGCTTCAAGGCAGGCGCAATACTGGAGCTTCACCGCAACAGTGATGCGTCCGCTTGCGAAATACAATATAAAACCCGCCCATCTCCACTGTCAGCACCCGTTTGGGTTCAAATCGAATTGAGAGGCCGGCCTCATGAGTTCCAAAGACACCTCCATCATCGCCCTCGACATCCCCCCGCTCGAAAAATTCGACGAAGATCTCGAGGCCTATTTCGCCAAGTGCCGTGAAAAGCTCGGCCTGATCCCCAACGTTCTGGCGGCCTACAGCTTCGATCAGGACAAGCTGCGCGCCTTCATGGGCATGTATAACGACCTGATGCTGGCCGACAGCGGCCTCTCCAAGCTCGAGCGCGAGATGATTGCCGTGACCGTTTCCGCGGTCAACAAGTGCTTCTATTGCCTCACTGCCCACGGCGCGGCGGTCCGCCAGCTCTCGGGTGACCCTGCGCTTGGCGAAGCACTTGTGATGAACTACCGGGCGGCCGACCTCGACACGCGGCAAAAGGCGATGCTCGATTTCGCCTGGAAGCTGACCTGCGATCCCGCCGCCATCGAAGAACCCGACCGCCAGGCCCTGCGCGATGCGGGCTTTTCCGACAGGGACATCTGGGACATCGCTGCCGTGGCCGGCTTCTTCAACATGTCGAACCGCATGGCAAGCGCGGTGGATATGCGGCCCAATCCCGAGTATCACGAGATTGCGCGTCACGCGCCGGCTCCATGACGATCGTCCTCGACCGCCGGTCCGACCTCACCCTCGACGCGCTCCACTTAGTATCCAGGGCCGGAGAAACGGTGTGCTTTTCCGACCGCGCGGTAGGTGTCATGACGGCGGCGCGCGAGCGCTTCATGCATATTCTCGACAATGATCCGGATGTCACCATCTATGGCGTCACCAGCGGATACGGTCAGATGGCGAAAGTCAGGCTCGATCCGGCCGGCCGCAGGGAACATGCCCGCCACGCCCCGATTGCGCCGGCTGCGTCCTGGGGCGAACTCGTCCCCGAGCGCGTCAAACGCGCCATCATCTTTGCCAGGCTTGCCAATTTCGTCGAAGGCAACGCGGTGATCTCTCCCGGGGTCGCACAGGCGGTGGCGGAAATGCTCGACCAGACCGAGCTTCCCGACGTGCCCGCCCGGGGTCAGGGCGGCGCCGGCGAAATCCTGTCTCTGTCTCATCTTTTTGTCGACCTCTGCGGTTCACTTGAGCTGGCGGAAAAGGATGCGCTGTCTCTGGTCAACGGCTCGCCCTGCGGCACCGCACTCACAGGCGACACGGCCCTGACCGCCCACAACCGGCTCCATGTCGCGGCTGAGGTCCTGGCTCTGGCCGCCGAAGCTTTCAATGCGCCGCTGGGGCACTTCGACCAGGCGCTCGAGACCCAGTGGAACAACGCCCACGATGCGTGGGCGTTGCGCACCATTCGCACCCTCATGGCAGGCGGGGCGAACGGTCCGCGCAGGCCCTATCAGGCGCCGGTCAGCTTCCGCATCCTGCCGCGCATTCTCGGCCAGGCGCATCGCGCCGCGTCGTGGGCGCGGGACATAGCCACCGAGTCCCTGGCCGCGGTGACGGACAATCCGGTTCTCCTGGAGGCCGGGGACGACCATCCCTTCGGCGAGTTCATATCGACCGGCGGTTTTCACAACGCGCAGGGTCCCATGGCCATGGACGCGGTCACCGGCACCTACGCCAATCTCTGCGTGCTCGCCGAGCGCATGTGCGCCAAACTGCTCGACGGCGCGGTTTCCCTGCTGCCGGATAATCTCATTGCCGGCAACGAAATGGCGGATGTGCGACAGGGTTATCTCGGCTGCCTCGCCATGGCGGCAACCGGGTATGAGGAAGAAGCGCGGCTCTATGCCCAGGCGACGCTCCTGCCCGGAGCTGAGTCCGGCGGCTTCGGCCAGAACGATGTCGCATCGCCGGTGTTCCTTGCCTGGACAAAACAGGAGAAGGCCGGAGAGTGCCTCGACATGGCCCTGGCGACCCTGGCACCGATTGCGTTGCGGGCGCTCAAGGTCACCGACCGGCGGGTGCCACCCGCCCTCGAGGCTCTTGCCGCGGCGACCCTCGATGCCCTGCCCGGTCTCGACAATGCCGAGCCCAACGGGCCACGCATCGCCGCGCTCGCGGAGCATCTGCGGGCAAGGGTCTATGGCGACGTTATCGAAGATCTCGCCTGACACCGGATCGCACTGTGAAGGTACGGCCCCGCATTTTCCTCATCATTGTGGCAACCGTTGCGATCATCGCGGCGGGCATGCTCTTGTGGGCGCCCTATCTGCCGCGGCTTGTCCAGGAGGGTTTTCCAGCCCCAGTCTGGCCGGCGGCCGGCAGCTTTGCCGATGTCGCCGGCACAGCCGACCTGGACGAGAGCCCGGCCGGCCGATCTGACATATCGTCATTCGATCAACAACTTCAGCAACTCCTCGCCGAGCGCGATGCAAAAGCGTTCCTCGCCGCCGAAAACGGCCGCATCACGATCGAGCACTATGCCGAAGGCGGGGATGCGCAGACACTTTTCAATTCCTACTCTCTGATCAAGAGCCTGGTGGGCGCCCTCATCATCAAGGCAGTATCGGAAGGCAGGATCGCCAACCTCGACGAGCCGGTCGGCACCTATCTTCAGCAACTGGGAGACGCACAGTTGCGCGCCGTGCCGGTGGGCGCATTCCTCAATATGCGTTCAGGCGTGCTGCTCGAGACGGGCACCGCCAAGACTCTCTCCGGCGCACCGGTAAAGGATCTGGAATCTTCCTTTGCCAACCCGTTCGGACCGCTGGTCAGGCTGCACATGCAGGGGCTGGACGGCGTTTCGGACGATCTCACCAGCGATCCGGAAGAGCGCGACCGGTTCAACTACCAGAACATCAACACGGCGCTACTCGGCGCACTTCTCGAACAGGTCTACGGCCAGCCCCTGCAGGACATCCTCTCCGACAAGCTCTGGAGGCCCGCCGGCGCCGCACCGGCGCATTGGCGAACATACGACGAGGGCGGCCCGACCTCGCCTTACTGCTGCCTCTACGCCCGTGCCCGTGACTGGATCAAAGTCGCCCTGTTCCTGAGCAACAACGGCGCTGCAGACAACGCCTTCCTGCCGCAACCGCTATGGCGCGAATTCATGGGCATGCAGTACACGGACACCCAGCTTCGCACGGGACAATACGGCCAGCATGTCCGCCACGACATTCTCGATCGGAATGGCCAGGCGCTGCAGGGCCGTTTCACCTATTTCCTCGGTCGCGGCGGCCAGATCGTCTATCTGATGCCCGAACGCGGCCTCGTTGTGGTCCGTTTCGGCGAAGGGCTGCAATTGCTGCACTCAACGCTCTACGCCACCTGGCGCACATTGCATCCTGCGAACTGAGAGGTCCGGCTAAACGGTCCCCTGATCCCGCAACGTCGAAATATCCGCCGCGCCATATCCAAGCTCACCCAGCACGTCATCCGTATGCGCCCCGAGTGCCGGCGGGGGTCCGGCAATGCCGCTTTCGGTTTCTGACAGCTCAACCGGCAGATCGGGCACGGAAACATTCATGCCGTTGAACGGCACCTCGCGGAAAAGATCCACCGCGCGCACCTGCGGGTGATCGAGCGCCTGGCGCGGCGTCAGGACCGGCCCGCACGGAATACCCGCCTCCCCAAGCTTCTGCAAAAACTCGTCCGTGGTCAGTTCCGCGCACCACTCCTGCACCCGATCGCACAGCTCGTCACGATGGTCGCCTCGCAGCTGGTCGCCGGCAAAGCGCGGGTCGCTCAGCCAGCGTGCCTCGCCGATCAGATCGGCCCAGCGGCGGAACAGTCCATCGCCCACCGTGTGCACCAGCACATGTCCGTCGGCGGTTGCAAACACATCCGAAGGCCCGTTTGTCTGCACCCTGTTGCCGGTGCCGGCGCGGTCCGACCCCAAGGCCGCCTGCTCGACCAGGTGATAGCCGAAAACCGCACAGCCGGTGCGCAGCAGGCTTGCCTCCACATGCTGGCCTTTGCCGGATCTGGCCCGCTCCATGATCGCTGCCATTGTGCCGAAGGCCGACAGTGACGCGGTCGAATAGTCCACATAGGGTGCCAGCGCCTTGACCGGTGCGCCCGGCGTACCTGAGAGATACATGGCGCCCGACATGGCCTGCCCGACGCCGTCGAAACCACCGCGCGCCGCAATCGGGCCGGAGGTGCCGAAGGCGGTGACGGTGGTGAGAATGATGTCCGGCTTGACCGCCTTAAGGGCCTCATAATCAAGCCCGAGCCGGGTCAGAGTGCCCGGCGGCAGGTTCGCCACAACCACATCGGCGCTGGCGACGAGCTTCCTGACGATCTCCGATGCCTCCGGCGCACCGAGCTTCAGCGTCATGCTCTTCTTGTTGCAGGCGGTCTGAAAGAACAGCGCGCCTTCAGTATTATCACCGGCGAGCGGCGCCACGTAGCGATCTTCGCCACCATCCGGCCGCTCGATACGGATCACCTCGGCGCCGAGATAGCCAAGCAGCGTCGCACAGTAGGGCCCCGCGATGTAACGTCCGAAATCGAGCACCCTGATCCCGCTCAAGACTGTCATATGCCGCGCTCCATTATATTCTCAGCGGCTGGCAAACTATCAAAGTGCCGGGCGACCGCAACCGCTTGTTGCCATGACGCCCGCCCGCTATGAGTAGGGTTCAAGTGTTTCGGCGAGTGGGAGAGATGTGATGGCGCAAGAAGTGATCCTGACCTGTGCGGTGACCGGAGGGCACGAAAACCATGGCGCCCATCCGGACTTTCCCATTACCCCCGAGCAGATCGCCAACGCCTGTCTCGAAGCGCGCAGCGCCGGGGCGGCCATCGTCCATATCCACGTCCGCGATCCCGAGACCGGCACGCCGGTCGGTGAAACCGGGCTTTACCGCGACGTGGTGGAACGCATCCGGGGCGCCGGATCGGACGTCCTGATCAACCTGACCACCGGCTATGGCGGTCGCTTCGTGCCATCCGAAGACGATCCGAACCGGCCCGGGCCGGGCAGCAACCTGATGCAGCCGGATGCCCGCATGGTGCATGTCCTCGAGCTGCGGCCGGACATCTGCACACTTGATGTCGCGACAATGAATTTCGGTGAACGCGTCTTCATGAACACGCCGGCCCATCTGCGTGTCATGGCCGGCATCGCCAGGGACGCAGGCGTCAAGCCGGAGATCGAATGTTTCGAGCCGGGACACATCGTGCTCGCCAATCAGCTGAACAAGGAAGGCCTGTTCGAGGCGCCGCCCATGTTCCAGCTCTGCCTCGGCATCCCCTACGGTTCGCCTGCCACGCCGGAAATCATGACGGTGATGCGCAACATGCTGCCGCCGGGCGCCAACTGGGCCGCCTTCGGCATCTCGCGCCACGAGTTCCCCATGGTGGCCCAGGCGGTGACCCTGGGCGGCCATGTCCGCGTCGGGCTCGAAGACAACCTCTATCTTTCCAAGGGCGAATTCGCCTCCAACGGCCAGTTGGTCGAGCGCGCGGTGGGCATCGTCCGCGACCTCGGCGCCGAGATCGCCGAACCGGCCCGGGCGGCGGAGATCCTGAAACTGTCCTCGAGGCGTTAGACCGGGAGTTCCGCATGAAACCTGCACGCCCCCACCTTTCCCCTCTGCCGCCAGAGGAATGGACCGCGGAACAGAAGGACATCCTTGCCCCGATGGTCAGGGGCGAAGGGCTCGGCCGCGGCGTCATCAATGTCTTCGCGACGCTCGTGCGTTACCCAAAGCTGTTCAAGCGCTGGGGAGTATTCGCCGCACATGTGCTGTTCAAGTCATCGCTTGGCCCCCGCGACCGGGAGATCCTGATCCTGCGTATCGCCCATCTCTGTGGCTCCGATTATGAATGGGGCCAGCATGTCTCGATCGGCCGCGACGCGGGGCTTACGGATGAAGAGATCGAAGCGATAGGAGACAGGGCGGATGCGCAGATATTGGCGGCGCCGGACCGGCTGCTGCTTGACGCCACCGACCAGTTGCGCCGCGACACCTGCATTGCGCCGGAGACATGGCAGGCCCTCGCCGCCCACTATTCCGAACAGCAGATGCTCGATATCATCTTCACGGTCGGCAACTACAACATGCTCGCCATGGCGCTGAACTCCATCGGCGTCGAGCTTGACGACGACTACAGGAGCTATTGACCCGGCTCCGCCGTGACCTTGTCTTCGATCGCGAGCAGGTTGGCGTCGCGCCAGGCCTCGAGCTCGGCCATGCTGTAGTCCCCATAGAGGCGCTCCACCTCGCCCAGCGCCTTGTCCTGCGAGCCCTCCGGCCCGGTCCAGCCGAAATGCTCGATGAAGCCCGTCAGCCCGCCCTGTCCGCCGCCCATGTGGAGACAGAGAAGCGGCCCGGCGAAGGCCCACCGAAGTCCCGGGCCATAGCGCATCGCCACATCGACATCCGCATAGTCGCAGATCCCGGCATCGACCAGCCGGTGCATCTCTTCGAACACCGCCACCTGCAGACGGTTGGCGATATAGCTCTCGATCTCCTTTTTCAGCCTGAGTGCCTTCTTGCCGATGCCGTTGTAGAAATCCATCGCCCAGTCCATGACGTCGGCGGACGTCTTCTCGCCGCCCACCACCTCGACCAGCGGCACCAGGTAGGATGGCGCGAACGGATGCCCGATGATGCAGCGTTCCGGATGCGCACACTTCGCTGCGATCTCGGTGGGCAGAAACTCCGACGAGGAACTGGCGATCACCACGTCCGGCCGCGCCGCCGCGCCAATCTTCTCGAACATCTCGATCTTGAGATCCTTCCAGTCCGGCGCATTTTCCTGGATGAACTCGGCATCGGCGACCGCCTCGGACAGATCGCCCGTGAAACTCAGCCGGTCCTGCGCCGCCCCTGCCGACAGCCCGAGGTGCTCTAGGCTCGGCCAGGCCCGTGCCACCAGGTCGCGTAGCTTCGCCTCCGCGTCGGCACCGGGATCGGTTGCCACAACATCCATGCCGCGGGCGAGAAAGTAGGCGGCCCAGCCGCCGCCGATGGTGCCGGCGCCGACGCAGGCAACGCGGCGGACATTGTCGGGATCGGGTCGTGTCATGGTACGGGCTCCTCACTTGAGCGGGATCGGTGGATCGGCGGGCCGCACCTCACCTGCTTGGCTTGTTTCCGTCAACCGGTAAGCCGAATGTATCGCTCCTGTCGACGCGCGCGGGTCAAAAGCGGTATAGTGGGGCTTACGCACATTCGGAGCGATTCATGTCAGATCCAGATATTGGCCACCCGGCCAAGCGCCGGGAAGACCGCCGTTTTTTGACCGGAACAGGGCGCTACCTCGATGATGTGGTCCTGGCGCGCGAAGCACATGCCGTCTTCGTGCGCTCGCCTCACGCCCATGCCGAAATCGCCGCGATCGATAAGGCTGACGCCCTGGACGCGCCCGGTGTCCTCGGCATTTTCACCGGCGCCGATCTCGAGGCCGCCGGGATCGGCCCGATACCACCGGTCGCCACCCTCAAGAACCGTGACGGCAGCCCGCAGGCGGTGCCGCCGCGATCCTCGCTCGCCGTCGCACGGGTACGCCATGTGGGAGATCCGGTGGCGGTGGTCGTCGCCGAGACCCTCGCCGCGGCGCGCGAGGCGGCCGAGACGGTCTATGTCGACTATGAAGCGCTCCCAGCGGTTGTCGATCTCGACCAGGCGATTGCCCCCGATGCACCGGTCCTGTGGGACGAGGCGCCGGGAAATCTCTGCCTCGACTGGGAGACCGGCAACGCAGAAGCGACCGAGGCCGGCTTCGCGAAAGCCGATCATGTCGTTCAACTCGACATCACGACGCCCCGCATCGCCGCCAACCCCATCGAAACACGCGGTGCAATCGCCGAGTTCGACGCCGGCACCGCCCGCTACACCCTGCATGTCTCAAGCCAGGGGGTGCATCACATTCAGCGCATGCTGGCGCAAGATGTGTTGCGCATTCCCCAGACCGACCTGCGCGTCATCACACCCGACGTCGGCGGTGGATTCGGCACCAAGATCTATGTCTATCCCGAATATGCCGCCCTGCTCCACGCGGCGAAGACCGTCGGGCGGCCGGTCAAATGGATTTCGGCGCGCACTGAAAGCTTCATGAGCGATGCTCCGGCCCGCGACCACAAGACCCGTTGCGAACTGGCGCTCGACAAGGACGGCCGGTTTCTGGCCCTGCGCGCCGCGACCCGCGCCAATATCGGCGCCTATCTGTCGAACTACGGCGCCTATATCCCGACCATGGCGGGCGTCAGTGTCCTGACCGGGCTTTATGACCTGTCGGCGGTGCATTGCGAGGTCCGGTGCCTCTTCACCAACACCGTCCCGGTCGATGCCTATCGCGGCGCCGGCAAGCCGGAAGCCCTCTTCGTGCTTGAACGTCTTGTCGACACCGCCGCCCGCGAACTCGGCGTAAGTCCGGCAGAAATCCGCCGCCGCAACCTGGTGTCCGAGGAAGCGCTGCCCTACACCACCGCGCTCGGCTACATATTCGATTCCGGCGCCTTCGGCGGCAATCTCGACATGGCGCTCGGCTGTGCGGACTGGGACGGCTTCGCCGAACGCAACGCAGCCGCGCGGGCGAATGGTCTGCGGCGCGGCTTCGGCATCGCCGGCTATTTCGAGAACACCGCCAGCTATCAGGAAGAACAAGCTAAGATCCATGTCAGTATGGACGGTCGGTTTTCGGTGTTCATCGGCACCCAGTCGAACGGACAGGGCCACGAGACCAGCTTTGCCCAGATCATCGCCCGTGAACTGGATGTTCCGTTGGATCACATTCGCCTCATCCAGGGCGACACGGACATGGCGGAGCACGGCCAGGGCACCGGCGGCTCGCGCTCCCTGGTCATGGGCGGTGCGGCGGTCAGGGCGGCCTCGCGCAAAATCGCCGACAAGGCCAAACGCATCGCTGCCCACCTGCTCGAAGCCGCCGAGACCGACATCGATATGACGGACGGCAGGTTCGAGATTGCCGGCACCGACCGTTCGGTCACCTTTCAGGAGATCGTTTCGGCCGCCTACCGGCCCGCCAGCCTGCCGCCCGGTATGGAGCCCGGCCTCGTCGAACTGGGCACCGGCATGCCGACCGAATGTTCCTTTCCCAACGGCTTTCACATCTGCGAAGTGGAGATCGACCCAGCCACGGGCCACACCCGGATCTGCCGCTACACCGTGACCGACGACTTCGGCAACATGATCAACCCGATGATCGTCGAAGGCCAGGTGCGCGGTGGCGCCGCCCAGGGCATCGGCGAGGCCCTGATGGAGCTGTGCGTCTACGAAGAAGGCTCGGGCCAACTCCAGACCGGCTCCTTCATGGACTATTGCATGCCCCGCGCCGACGACCTTTCGGACATCGACATCACCTTCAACGGCACGCCCTGCCTGACCAATCCCCTGGGTGTGAAGGGATGCGGCGAGGCCGGCGCGGTTGCAGCCCCGGTCGCCGTGATCAACGCCATTGTCGATGCTTTGGCGGAGGACGGTGTTCGCCACATCGACATGCCGGCGACGCCGGAGAAGGTCTGGCGGGCGCTGCGCAACAAAGCGCTCTAAGGCTCCCTCCACGCGTTATTCCCGCGAAAGCGGGAATCCAGTCAGTGTCGCAGCAAGAAACTAAAGGCTGCTCTGGATTCCCGTTTGCACGGGAATGACGGAGATGCGAATCGGCAAGTGGCAGGATCGCAGGATCCCATCCACGGATCAGCCACCTTCGCGGCGATACTGGCGTTCCACCTGGTCTTGCGAGAAGTACCCTCGTTTCAAATCCGCCTCGATCCGCTCGGGCGAACGATCGCCCGGGTCCCCATACCCGCCGCCACCGGGTGTGCGCACCTGGATCGTGTCGCCTTCCGTGAGCGTGAACCCATCCCCCTTGGCGTTGTCGAAGGGCCGCGCCTCCGCACCGTTCAGCTTGAGCACAATCTCGTTCATGCCCCCCGGCGCGCCGCCGAGCAGCCCGAACGGGCCGGTGAGGCCGTGGTCCATCATGAAGGACGCCTTGGCTGTGCCGCGCCTGAGCCTCACACGGTAGTTGACGCCGAACCCGCCGCGGTGCCGCCCGGCGCCGGCGGAACCTTCGCGCAGGGCATATTCCTCGAACAGCACCGGATAGAGCTGTTCCAGCACCTCGACCGGCTGGATCTTCGAAATGCCGACCGTGGAACAGCCGTTGGAGAGACCGTCGCCGCCGGGCCAACCGCCATAGCCGCCGCCGGAAAACACATACATGACGTAGTTGCGTCCGGTTGCGGGATCGTGGCCGCCGAGGGAAAAGTTTCCGCTGGTGCCGGCGGGCGCGGCGAAGGTCTGGCTCGGGACCGCCTGACCGAAGGCGCCGAACACCGTCTCCATGATGCGTTGCGCGGTTTCCGCCGCGCAACCACAGACCGGCCTTGGATATTCGGCGTAGAGGAAGGTTCCGTGCGGTTTGGCGACATGAACCGGCTCGAAACACCCCGCATTGATCGGCACTTCGGGAAACAGATGCTTCATGGCGCAGAACACGGCGCCCGTGGTCGTCGCCCACACGGAGTTCATCGGACCGGTGCACGGCGGTGAGGAGCCTGACAGGTCCATGTAAACCTCGCCGCCTTCGATCTTCGCCTTCACATTGACTTCGAGCAGGCCTTCCTTGACACCATCGGAGTCCATGTAGCTGGAAAAACTGTAGGTACCGTCGGGGATCGCCTCGATATTGGCCCGCATCATACGCGCTGACCGGCGGCGCATTTCCCCGATCGAGGCAGTGACGGTCTTCTCGCCATAGGTGTCGAGCAGTTGCGTCAGCCGTTGTTCGCCGACACTCAAGGCCCCAAGCTGCGCCCGCATGTCGCCGAGCCGCTCTTCCGGAACACGGATATTGGCGAGAATGATGTCAACGACGTCCTGGACGATCTCGCCCTTACGCACCAGTTTGACCGGTGGCAGACGCAGGCCCTCCTGCTGGATCTCGGTCGCGGTGGCGCAGAAACCGCCCGGCACCATGCCGCCGGTGTCGGACCAGTGGCCTGTGTTGGCCAGATACGCCCACAGCTTGCCGCGATAGAAGAACGGCCGCATCATCTTGACATCCATCAGATGGGTGCCGCCGAAATAGGGATCGTTGACGATCACCACATCACCCGGATCGAGCGCCGAGATGTGGTCGATGACCGCCTTGGTGGTTTCCTGCATGACCCCCAGAAAGATCGGCAGGCCGAGTTCGCCCTGGGCGATAATGCGGCCGGTGTTCCGGTCATAAATACCGTTGGAGCGGTCATAGGATTCAGAAATGATCGGTGAAAACGACGTCAGTTGGTGCACCAGATCCATCTCACTGGCGATCTGGTTGAGCCCGTTCTGGATCACCGCAATGGTTACTGCGTCGACAGCCGCACCTGCCTCGCGTTCCGCTTGCACACCCACATCGATGATCAGGTTGCCATAGGTGTCGGCCTCAGCACGGGCGGCCGGATCGATCGGGATCGTACTGTCGACCTGCTCGACGATAGCCGGTCCCTGGATCACCGCGCCCGGTCCGATGGCCGCGCGTTCATAGATCGCGGTTTCGTGCCATTGGCCGGCAAACCAGACATCGCGGACGCCCTTCGGCGCGCCGGTCTCCTGTCCATTGGTTGTTTCCGTCTGCATCGCCGGCCGGGTCCGCACGCCGGTCACGGTGGTGCGCAGGTTGATCAGCATCGGCACCATCTCGGGCAGCGCGATCTCGAAGCGCTCGCGGTACAGTGCGGCGAAGCTTTCCGCCACGTCCGCCGGATCGAAAGCCGCCCCATCGACCCGCACCCGAAACACATGGCTCTGGCCGCGATAGAGCAGGTCGGCCTGGTGCACCACGTCGATGGCCTCGACCCGCACACCCTCGTCCGCAATCAGCACTTCGCCTTGTTCGCGCTGGCAGGCGAAGAGGGCGCGCACCTGATTGGCGTCGGCCTCCATCAGCGGCTGGTGCAGCGAACGGGTAAAGTCGTGTCGCACGTCCGCCAGGACGCAGCCCATTGCGGATGTGATGCCCGGATGGCGCGGAACGATGACTTTCGGCACGCCAAGCTCGCGGGCAATCTCGACTGCGTGAAGCGGCCCTGCACCGCCGAACGCAAAGAGCGCAAAGTCGCGCGGATCGTGGCCCTTTTCCACCGACACCATGCGGGCAGCATGGGCCATCTGGTTGTTGGCCACGTCGAGCACCGCGGCGGCCGCGTCCGTCGCGTCGAGACCAAGGGGTTGCCCGATCACCTCTTTCATGCGCCGGCGCACCAGATCGACATCGGCGGCGCTGTCCGACCCGGTGATTTCGCTCGCATTGATCCGGCCGAGAAGCACATTGGCATCGGTCACGGTCGGTTCGGTGCCGCCGCGGCCATAGGAGATCGGTCCCGGCATGGCGCCGGCGCTTTGCGGCCCCACCTCCAGCAATCCGCCGGCATTGACCCGGGCAATGCTGCCGCCGCCCGACCCTATGGTGTGGATGTCCACCATGGGTACCCCGAGCGGCACCGCGTAATCCATCTCCTTTTCCGTCGTCACCGCAGGAGTGCCGGAACGGATCACCGAGAGATCGAAACTGGTGCCCCCCATGTCGCAGCCGATGACATTCGGAAACCCGGCCTCAAGCGCGATATGGGCGGCGGCGATGGCGCCCGCCGCCGGACCCGACATGACCGTCTGCACCGCATGGCCCCCCGCCACGCCCGCGGTCATCATGCCGCCATTTCCCTGCATCACCAGGAGGTCGCTGGCAAATCCACCCGCCTCGAGATCGCTCGAGAGCCGGTCGAGATAACGCCGCATGACCGGTTGCACCTGGGCATTCAGGGCCGCCGCCGTGCCACGCTCAAACTCGCGAATCTCGCACAGGACCTCCGAACCGATCGACACCGGCACCTCCGGCCAGCAGGCATTCACAATCTTCCGCGCCCGGACCTCGTGAGCGGCGTTCACATAGGCGTGCACGAAGTGGATCACCAGCGCCTCGACGCCCTGGTCCCTCAGGGCGGTTGCCGCGGCGGCGACGGCGTCTTCGTCAAGCGGCGTCAGGATGTCGCCCGATGCATCGATCCGACCGGGCACCTCGATCCGCAGATCACGCGGGATCAGGGGTTCGAAGTGGCCGGTCATGCCCCAGGCATTGGGCCGGGTGCGCCGTCCCAGTTCCAGCGTGTCGCGAAAGCCCCGGGTCGTGATCAACCCGCATTTGACACCCTTGCGTTCGAGGATCGCATTGGTGGCGATGGTGGTGCCGTGAACGATCGTCTCGATGTCGGCGAGCGGCGCCTCCAGGGCATCGACACCGGCCATGAATCCGCGCGCCTGATTGTCCGGCGTCGACGGCACCTTGGCGACCTCGAAGGCGCCGGTCTCGAGATCAAGCGCCAACAGGTCCGTGAACGTGCCGCCGACGTCGACACCCAGGGTGATCTTGGATGTCATAGGCGCCTTTCGGTGCTAGCGGCCACGGGCATCGAGCCGGTCATAGTTGGCGGTGACGAAGGGAAGGAACCAGGGCGTTCCCCGATACCACCACTTGGCGGGAAACGGCCGGTCCGCGAATATCGTCTTCGCTTCCTTCTTTTCCAGCACCCGCAATGCCATCTTGTGCCCGAGATAAGTGCCCATCGGCACGCCGGCAAAGCAGTAGCCGAGGGCGTAATGCACGCCATCGTGATTTCCAAGATGCGGGTAGAGATCGAATGTGCCGGCCCCGAAACCGTTCCAGGCGCGCGAAATCCTGACATGCTGCATGTCCGGCAGAACCCGGGTCATCCGTTCGTGCAGCAACCGTGCGATCTTGCGTCCATCGTCGCTCATGAACCCGGTGCGGCCGCCGAACAGCAGCCGGGGGCTGTCCGGCGCACGGCGCAGGTAGATCAGGTTATTGTTGAAGTCATGCGTGGTGCGGTCCTGGGGCAGGATCTGGTTGAGCTTTTTCTCGGGCAGTTCCTCGGTCGCGATCATCAGGCCGCGAAACGGCACCACCCGGCGCTGCAGCCACGGCGTCGCGCCGCGGGTATAGCCGTTGGTGGCGATGATCAGGTCACGCGTGCGGATGGTGCCGCGTGGGGTCACCGCCTCGAAGCTGTCGCCATCCCGGCGAAACGCCGTGAGCGGTGTGTGATCCAGAACCTGTGCACCGGACCTGCGCACCCGCTCCAGAAGCCCCGATTGATAGAGCCCCGGATGCAGTCCGCCGACACCGGGCACGATGGCGCCGCCATGGTAGATATCGGACCCGAGCGAGCGGTGCTGGTCGGCGCGCGAAACCATCTCGCTCTCGTCGCCGAGATATTTTGTCTTCAGCTCCAACTCGCGCGCCATGATCTCGTAGTGGGCCGGCGAGTTGGCCGCCATGTAACGCCCGCATTGGCGATAGTGACAGGTGATCTGCTCACGCTCGATCACCCCGGTGACGCAGTCGAATGCCTCCTGCATCTCACGATAGACGCCGACCGCGTATGCTTCGCCCTTGGTCTCAAGCAGGTGTGAAAAACTGTGCTTGAGTGTCTTGCCGACGAATCCCGCGTTGCGCGTGCTGGCGCCATGGCCCGCGGCGCCCGCTTCCAGCACCACCACATCGCGGCCTGCCCGGGCCAGCGTGAGCGCCGCCGACAGGCCGGTATACCCGGACCCGACAATCACCACATCGGCGGCGCCGGGAACATTGCCGGGCGCATCGTCGGGCCGTGGCGCCGCCATCCACCAATAGGGTTCGAACGCAAAATCATCAGCGAATATGTCACCAGGGCCGGCCATCGCCGAACTATAGACACAAGCGTCCTTCGAGAAAAAGCCGGATTGAAGCCATCCGCCGCAACAGCGCACTCCGCCATCCCTATTGCAGAGAACCGCCCGGGCGTGTCTCAATGCCTGATCTTCGAAGGCGCCGGGGCAAGGGAAGGAACGTTCGGCATCATGAATTTCGAGCTAACACAGGACCAGAAATCGATCATCGAGGGCGTTGGCGCGATCGTCGCCCGGTTCGACGACGACTACTGGCTCGGGCTCGACACCAGCGGAGCGTTTCCCGAAGCCTTCTACGATGCGATGGTCGACGGTCGGTGGCTCGGCATTGCCATGCCGGAATCAGTCGGCGGCGCCGGTCTGGGCGTCACCGAAGCCGCTTTGATGATGCGCACGGTTGCAGGCGCCGGCGGCGGGATGGCGGCGGCCTCCGCGATCCACATGAATATTTTCGGTCCCCATCCCATCGTCGTGTATGGCACCGAGGAGCAAAGAACCGAATGGCTCCCGGCGCTCATCGAAGGACGCAATACCTGCTGTTTCGGCGTGACCGAGCCCGACGCCGGGCTCGATACCGGCAACATCGCGACCTTCGCCCGGCGCCAGGGTAACGGCTATCAGATCAGCGGCCGCAAGATCTGGACGTCGACCGCCCAGCGCGCCGACAAGATCCTTCTCCTGGTACGCACCACGCCGAAGGGCCAGTGCAAGCACTCCACGGATGGCCTGTCGCTGTTCTACACGGATCTCGACCGAACCCGTGTCGAGATCCGGGAGATCGCGAAAATGGGACGCAAGGCGGTTGATTCGAACATGCTGTTCATCGACGGCCTCGACGTGCCGGCGAACCATCTGATCGGCGAGGAAGGCAAGGGATTTGAATATCTCCTGCACGGACTCAACCCGGAACGGATCCTGGTCGCGGCCGAAGCCGTCGGCATCGGCCGCAGTGCGCTCAACCGGGCCGCCAGCTATGCCGGCGAGCGCGTGGTTTTCGGCCGGCCGATCGGACAGAACCAGGCGGTGCAGCATCCTCTTGCCCAATGCTGGGCCGAACTGGAAGCCGCCGAAATGATGTTCCTGCGCGCCGCCTGGGCCTATGACGCCGGCGCTCCGGCCGGATTGCACGCCAACGCCGCAAAATATCTGGCCGCGGAAGCCGGCTACAAAGCCGCGGAACAGGCGGTGCTCACACTCGGCGGCATGGGCTACGCCAAGGAATTTCATGTCGAGCGCCTGATGCGAGAGGCCATGATTCCACGGCTCGCGCCGGTCAGCGCCCAGATGATTTTGTGCTACATTGCCGAAAGAGCCTTAAATCTTCCGAAGTCTTATTGACATTCGATCCCCTGACACCAAAATTTCGCCACACCGTCGGTTGATGTGTGGCCTCGCGGATTGCAAGTCTCGACCCTTTGATCATGTTGTGATAATCGGTTCGTCGGTTTTCGTTTCATCAGCCGCTGGAAGCATATGGCGGATCTCCGCAGCAATTTTGAAGGCACCCTCGTAACCTTGCGCAATCAGCCGTTTGAGCTGCGCTGGGCGCGGTATTGGTCGATGGTCTTGGAGGCGCTCGAATACGCGCCCGAATCGCTTGAGTATCTCAATCGGCTGATTATCGATCAGGAAGACCATTTGGCGGCGGCCGAGGGACGGCAAACCGTTGCCAGGATGCTCGGCGCCGAGCGCGACCAGCTGCGCCGCGAGGCGGATGCCGCGGTCATGGAACTGTTGCAGCCCTTCTTCAATTCCGAGGGTAGTCCCACCGAACGTGCCGCGATCGCGGCCGAGCGCCGCCGCATCCGCTCGGAAATCCATCCTCATGCACAGCGGGCCGACGGACCCGATGCCTACGAGACCTATGTTCTGGTTCTCGACTACGCGACCGCCTTCGCCACGGCCTCCGCCAGCGCGTTCCGGACCGCGGCGACCCCACGGCCCCAACCGCGCGTGGTTCAGCCGGCGCCTGCGGCAAACGCGAATGCAAGTGCAAGTGCAAATGCGGCGGCGCCCGCGTCGCCTCAGATGCAAGCCGCACAGCATGTGCCCCAGCCGCCGCCCGAGCACAGGCCGCCGCCTCGGCCGCAACCCGAGCCGCAGATGCGCCAAAGGTCGGCTGCACCCGAACCACACGCCGAAGCCAGGCAACACCCACCGCGCGAAGCGCCGCGTGGCGAGCATCGGCAACCGCCGCCGCGTGGCGCCCCGCATCCCAAACAGCGCCGACCCCGCGAATCTCACGATCCGAGACACCGCCAGCCGCCGCGTGAGCGGGAACCGCAACGCCAGCCACCACGTGAGCGGGAACAGCAGCGCCAGCCACCGCATGAGCCGGAACAGCAGCGTCAGCCGCACGGCAGCCTGCAGCCGGTCGATCAGCGCGGTGCCAGGCCGATACCCATTTCCATGCATCCCGAGAAGAGCCGCTCGCGTGGCGGGATCGTCGGCTGGCTGGTGGCAATTTTGCTGATTGTCTGCCTGGCCGGAGCCGGAAGCGCCGCCTATGTCTTGAAACCCGAGTGGTTTGATCCTTCAAACTGGACGCCGACGGCAAGCACCGAAGACACCACCGGAACGCCTGAAGACACCACAGCGGAAGACACCACGACCGAAACAAGCACGCAAACCGAGCAGGCCGAGCCTGCGGCGGAAGAGGTTCCTTCCACGGCACTTGACCGGTTCTATACCGCGATTGTCGAAACCAAAGCCGACGCCTGTATACCCCCTCCCGATATCGCCAAATCCAACTGGAGCGAGATATCCACCTTTACCGACTGTGCAAAGGCGCAGGGGGTTGAGTTGATGAGCACATTCCGCTTCATGCTGTCTCAGGCCGGTGGCAAATGGTCGGAGTCGGGAAACTGGGCGGTGGCGCCAGGTCCGATGCAGGTTCAGCTCGCCGCCGCATGGCGGCACATAACCCAGACCCGTAACCGCTGGGCGGCACAGGGCAATGCAGCGGTGAAGGAATACGCCTCGTCCTATTTCGGCTTCCAGTCGCAGGGCACCACCGGCTGGCGCTTTGCCGCATGGCGCTGCCGCTGCAATCTGAAGGGCGAGTTCATTGCCGGCGATACAGCGAATGTCAAACCCCGGCTTTTCATCACTCCGCCTGCATTGATTCAAACAGAAGACGAGGCCAGACAGGCCTATACCCAGGTCAGGAACTTCTTCCTGGGCGTCAACGCCCCCGGCAAACCGCCGGCGGTCGAACAGGCCGCCAGCGGCGCCACATTGCCGTTCAACCTGCCGGGCGGGCTCGGTATGGCGAGGCCATTCGAAACCGAGGAAGAGGCAAAGAAAGCCTGGGAAGAGGTGTCCGCGCTTCACATCGGCGTCGGCTTTGAGGTCAATGAATTGAAGTGGGGCGGCAACTGACACGCCTCGTGCGCTCTGTGCATTCCAACGCGGCCGAGCATTGAAGTTGCCACATTTCGGCCTATATCCATTACTGGGCAGTAATTCTCGTGGGGAGACGTTTGCGCGTGCATGACATCGGTCGGTGAGCGGCGGCCAAACAAACGGGTCTAGACCATGAAGACAGGGACCGTCACCAAGCTCATGTTTACCGGAATTGCGTCGGGCATCGCTCTTAGCTGCGCGGTTGTTCTGGCGACATCCGTCACCACGATTGCCACTCCCAAGGCCGACAGGTCGGACGTCGCCAGTCCGCAAATTCAAAGTGCAGCCGATCCCAAAGCCGACCGCCAGCCATCACCGGCGGAAAGGCAGGAAGTCGCCCGCGGCGGGAAGACCGATGCGCTCGATATCACAATCGCGATTCTCAATGGCAAAGACATCGTTCCCGATAATCCCGCACCGTTCCCCGGTGAACTGGAGACGGTCGCCGTAGAGGCGCCTGGGACCGACGAACCTCGAACCGATGCGCCTGCGGATAACCCGGTCGTAATCAACACTGACGAAGCCGGCGGACTTGTCGCCGAACAGCCCGTTCCGGCAGCGGTGCCGCGCACCCGCACCGTCAAGATCACCAGGCCCCTGGGCGACCCGGTGGCGATCATTCCCACGCCTGAGCCGGTCGAAAGCCGGCCTGTGGCAGCACCCAACACGACCACCAACTTCACCGTCGAGCCGCTGGATTCGCCGCAATCCCTGCGCAACCGTTCCGATCTCGATCGTTAAACGAACCAGCCTTCAAGGCACCGGCGGGCTTCGGCCCGCCGGTGCCTGCTCCGGAATTGCCATGCGTGTGAGGACAAACCGCGTGTCTTATGGCTTTTATGTCTCGTCAGGCAAAGATGAGCCGCGATCACGGCGGTCAGCGCGTACCGATGATGCCGAAGGTATGGGCCAACGCAGCGTCCTGCTGATCAGCCCATAGCGTACCGTCATATTTGCAGGCATCGCCTCATTACTTGGTCTTGATTCCTTCGATCAGCAGATCGAGCTCGATGTTCTCCGCC
>JAJFHL010000094.1 GCA_021775615.1 Hyphomicrobiales bacterium | reverse complement strand
CATGCGCGAAAGCCGGCCAACCGACTGCTGGTCCAGCATAACCGGTTTGCGCGCATCCTCGGTGGAGTGAGACTCAGCGACAAGTTCCTTTTTCATCGCCAGCAGTTTGTCTCGATGCTGTGCGGTTTGATGGTCGCTCATGTTCCACCTCGCTGTGAAGCCGCACCCAATATCGGCTGCGGCGGGTGGGGGCCGTGGTCACCTCAGGGAGAAACGCTCCGCGCTGTGATATCATTCGCATAATATATATTATGGAAAATATACACTATCCCCAAAAGGTGCCCTGTAGCCGGATTTCCCTAAAATTTTCAACAATTTAGCGGGTTAGCGGGTCAACCTGCCTCAAAGCCGACCTTGCCGTGCGTACCGTCGCAGAACGGCTTCCTTTCCGATTTACCACAGCGGCACAGGGCGGCCCTGCTCGCCGCGTGTGTTGTGCTTCCGTCGGCGGAGCGTACCGTCAGCGGTCCGGAACACAGTATGGGACCGTTCTGTGCGAGCTTCACCGTGAGCGTCGCGACGGGACCATCGTCTCCGGTGGCGCCTTCCACCGCTCCAGCATCTTCAAAGCCGGCAGTGTTGTGGCTGCCGTCGCAATAGGGTTTGTTTGCGGACTGCCCGCACCTGCACAGGGCCGCGCCGGGTTCCACGGATTTTCCGTCAATCACCATTGCCGTGTTGACGATCATTGGTCCGTTTTCGCAGAGGTCGATTGTGGCTTTGTCGGTCATGGGTCTGGTCCAGGTTCGTTCAGGTTTGGCTGTGCATCTCTATGGTCAGCCCATCATAGGCCGGCTCGACGTTGGCTGGAAGCGTACGCCTGAGGGTGTCGTAGTCAAGGTCGACATGCATGTTTGTCAAGATGGCGCGTTTTGGGGATACACGTTCGATCCATTCGAGAGCTTGTGAAAGTGAAAGATGTGTCGGGTGTGGCGTCTGGCGAAGCGCATCAACGATCCAGACATCGAGGTGTTCTAGATGTGACAGACTTTCCGGTGGCATGTCGTGCAGATCGCTTGAGTAGGCAAATGTCCCGAAGCGGAATCCGAGAGAGCGGATGTTGCCATGCAACTGGTCAAAGGGAGTTGCCGTTACATCTCCACCAGGGCCTGAAACTGTAACGGGTTCACCGGGCGTCAATGTATGGGGTTCGCAGATTGGTGGATACTCGCTGCCGGCGGGTTGTTCGAAACAGTATCCGAAGCGCTTTTTCAGGTTCTGGAATGTGCGTTCGTCCGCCCAGACGTTAATCCGCTTGCGTCCGTTGATTGCGACAACTCTGAGATCGTCGATACCATGGATGTGATCTGCATGGTCGTGGGTGTAAAGTACGCCGTCGAGCCAGCCTACGCCGGTATCGAGCAACTGATCCCGCATGTCCGGCGATGTATCTATGAGAACATTCGTGATTCCGTCCGGGCCAATCCTCTGTGCAAGCAAAGAACATCGCCGCCGGCGGTTTTTCGGATTGTCCGGGTCGCAGCTCCCCCAGTCACCGCCGATGCGCGGGACACCGCCGGACGAGCCGCAGCCCAAGATCGTAAACTTGAGCGGCATGGGCTTCAGACCTCGACCGATGTCGCCGGCATTCGTGGGATTTTGGAGAACAGATCGAAGAAGTTGCTGGTGGTCTGCGCCGCCATTTCCTGTTCCCCGGTTTGCTTAACCTCGGCGAGCTTGCGCAGGGTGTGGACAACGAACGCAGGCTCATTCGATTTTCCTCGGTGCGGCATTGGCGCAAGGTAAGGCGCGTCGGTCTCAACCAGCAGCCGATCCATGGGGACAGACTTTGCCGCGTTACGCAGGTCTTCAGCCTTATTGAAAGTCAGAATGCCTGAGAACGAAACATATGCGCCGATCGCCACGCCCCGCTGGGCCAGCCGGGCGGCAGAACTGAAGCAATGGAGAAGCGGTTTGAAAGCCCCCTTCCCTATTTCGTCTTCCAGAATGGCGGCCGTGTCGTCTTCGGCGTCGCGGCTGTGGATGATGACCGGCAGTCCGGTTTCGCGCGCCGCTTCGATGTGTACCCGGAAACTTGCGGCCTGCTGTTCGCGCGGGCTGTTGTCGTAGAAATAGTCGAGACCGGCTTCTCCGATGCCGACCACCTTGGGGTGACGGGCAAGCTTTATCAGGTGCTGTGCCGTGACATCGGTCTCCTGGGCAGCGTTGTGTGGGTGGGTGCCAACGGTGCAGTAGACATTGTCATAGCGTTCGGCGATGGCAAGGATGCGGTCGAACTCATGGACCCGTGTGGAAATCGTCACCATCAGACCGACGCCGGCATCGCTCGCCCGGGTCATCACGGCGTCGAGATCGTCCGCCAACTGGGGGAAATCGAGATGGCAGTGGCTGTCCACGATGAAGGGCGTCATGGCGCTCAGTCCGCGTCCTGCTCGACGTATCGTGGAAACACCGGGCTCGGCGCCGGAAGCGCCGTGCCGGGCGTGAGCCGTCCCGCGTCGCCAAGCGCGTCGAAGTTGCGCGCCTCGGCGGACACGGCCAGGACGTCAAGCATCTTGGCGGCGGATGACGGCACAAATGGCTGTGCCAGCACCGCCAGTTGGCGCACGCATTCGGCGGTCACGTAAAGCACCGTGTTCATCCGATCAGGGTCGGTCTTCTTGAGAGCCCACGGTTCCTGTCCGGCGAAGTACCGGTTGGCCTGTGCGACGACATCCCAGATAGCGCCGAGTGCGGTGTGGATGGCCTGAACGTCCATTGCGGCACGTGTCTTTGTGAGCAGACCGTCGGTCTGCTCCAGAAGTTCGCGGTCGGCGTCCGAAAAAGCGCCGGGTTGCGGAACCGCGCCGCCGCAGTTCTTCGCAATCATCGACAGCGAGCGTTGTGCGAGGTTGCCGAAATCGTTCGCGAGATCGGCGTTGATGCGGTTGACGATGGCCTCATGACCGTAGTTGCCGTCCTGTCCGAACGGCACTTCGCGCATGAAGAAGTAACGCACCGGATCGACGCCATAATGGTTACACAAGGCGAAGGGGTCGATCACGTTGCCGACCGACTTCGACATTTTCTCGCCGCGGTTGAACAGGAACCCATGGGCGAAAACCCGTTTCGGCAGTTCAAGTTTGGCCGACATCAGGAAGGCCGGCCAGTAGACAGCATGAAAGCGCACGATGTCCTTGCCGATGACGTGAACATCCGCCGGCCAGAATTTTTTGTAGGAGGCGCTTTCGGTGTCGGGAAAACCGGCGCCCGTGATGTAATTGGTCAGGGCATCGACCCAGACATACATGATGTGGCGTTCGTCGCCGGGTACCGGAATGCCCCAGTCGAACGTGGTGCGCGATACGGACAGGTCGTTGAGGCCGCCCTTGACGAAGCTGACCACCTCGTTGCGTCTGGCGTCGGGTCCTATGAAGTCCGGGTTGTTTTCGTAATGCGTGAGCAGTTTGTCCTGATAGTCGGACAGCTTGAAGAAGTAGCTTTCCTCTTCAACCCATTCCACCGGCGTGCCCTGAGGCGATAGCTTCTCGGTGCCCTCCCCTCCGGTCAGCTCACTCTCATCGTAGTAGGCTTCGTCACGTACCGAATACCAACCGGCATAGGTGTCGAGATAGATGTCTCCGTTGGCCGCCATGCGGCGCCAGATTTCCTGCGACGAGGCCTTGTGACGGTCCTCGATGGTGCGGATGAAGTCGTCATTGGAGCAATTGAGGGCGGCGACCATCTCCTGGAACTTCGGCGTGTTACGGTCGGCCAGTTCGCGGGCGGCCAACCCTTCCGCTTTTGCCGTCTGCAACATCTTGATGCCATGCTCGTCGGTGCCCGTCAGAAAGAAGACATCATAACCGTCATGCCGCTTGAAACGGGCAAGCGCATCCGTTGCCATAGCCTCATAGGCGTGGCCAATGTGGGGCGGCCCGTTGGGGTAGGAAATCGCTGTGGAGATATAGAATCTCTTCGGGTCTGACATAAGTGTTCCAGATTTCAGGGGATCAACCGCGTGCGCCCGTGCTACCGCATCGAGGGCGCCGCAGCCTGTTCAATAGTGTGAATCGCCTGCAAGACCGTCTGTTTGCGGTCGAGGTTTAGGGCATTTGTCTGTGCAATGGAATGCGTGATTTTCTGCCAGGCTTCCGACCAGGCGCCCAGCCGGTTTTGCGGCATGGCGCGGTCCGTCCATTGCGACGCCGAGAGCGCGACCGCATCGGCAGGGCTGGTTGCGCGGCGGCGGATGCTGGCCGCCAGCCAGTCCGAAAGCAGCTCGAAGAACAGACGGAAGTCGGCCTCGGCGCCGCGGGCTCCGAGCTTCTCGGCAAAAGCCATGCAGGTTTTGTGGTCAGCGCCTGGAAGCGTGGTGAGCAGTTGTGTGAAGTCGCGAAAGTTGCTCCAGACCTTGCCGTGCGAAAGGGCGAGCGCGCGGCCCGGACTGCCGCGCGAGAGCGTGGCGAGTTCCGGCAGATCCGACACATCGCCCTGGCCGCCGTGTTTCTGGACAACGGTGGCGAGGTCGTCCGGCGCAAGGCCGTGCAGGTGGAGGCTTATGCAGCGTGAGCGTATTGTCGGCAGCAGCCGGCCCGGTGCATGGGCAACAAGGACGAAGAGCGCACGTGCAGGTGGTTCTTCAAGCACCTTTAGCAGTGCGTTGGCCGCCGTCTTGTTCATATCGTCGGCCGCATCCACGATGCAGATGCGCCATCCCCCCTCGCCCGCAGTCCGGCTGAAGAACCGCGTTGTCTTGCGAATGGTTTCGGCCGAGATTTCGGTGCGGAGCCGTTTGGCCTTCAGGTCGTAGTTGCGGCGCGCGACGAATACATCTGAATGTCCTTCGCTGGCCACTCGCCTGAACACCGGATCGTCCGGGGAGACATGAAGAGTTGCGGGAGCATTGTCGCTAAACGCGGCCGGATCGGGGTGTTTGAGGGCGAAGCGCGCGAACCTGTAGGCGAGCGTTGCCTTGCCAATTCCTCGGGTGCCACCAAGAATCCATGCATGATGGGCCTTGCCACCCACATAGGCTTTCAGCAGACGCTGTTCCGCGCTCTTGTGACCGATCAATTCTGATTGCTCGCGCGGATGCGGAAAGTCCAACAGCCGGTCGCTTTCAGGCACCTCATCCATGGACTAAGCGGATATCAGGGTGCGAGGCGGCTGACAACCGTATCCCAGATGAATTCGGCCACTTCTTCGCGCGATTTGTCCGCGTTCACGAGGACACACCGCTCGGGATGCGCGCCGGCGATGTCGAGGAAAGCCTGTCGCAGTTGCTGGTGAAACTGAAGGCCCTTGCCCTCGAACCGGTCCTCCTTTTCGTCAGGCGGCGCTGCACGTTCAGCGGCACGCTCGAGACCAACCCGCGGATCAAGGTCGAGGACGAAGGTAAGATCTGGAAAGGTGTCGCCGACGATGTGGCTCTCCAGTGCGTCAAGCAACTCACCGTCGACACGGCCGGCGGCGCCCTGATAGGCGCGCGTCGAGTCGGTGTATCTGTCGCACAGGACCCAGGTCCCCCGTTCCATCGCGGGTCTGATGCTGGTGCGCAAATGGTGATCCCTGGCGGCGTAGTTCAACAGGGCTTCCGCCTGCGGTGACCAGCGGTCGGCATCGCCCGATACAAGGAGAGCCCGGATCCGTTCAGCCTCCGGCGTGCCGCCGGGTTCCCGGGTCTGGAGCACGGCCCTGCCGGCTTCGTGCAAGCGGGTGGCGAGGGCGGCGACATGGGTGGATTTCCCGGTCCCCTCCCCGCCTTCGAAGGTAATAAATTTTCCCGGGCTCATGTGGTGAGGTCAGCCAAAAAGGCTCCGGGGCTAGCCACCGAGAACCATGAAAGTCAGTGTATCGAGGGCGCGGTCCAGCACACCGCTTTCGCCGACATCGCCGGTGGCGAACAGTGGTATCTCCGCGATCGTGTTTTTCTGGACCACAAAGCGGACCTTGCCGATTTCATCGCCTTCCTTGACCGGCGCGGACACCGGGCCCTTGTAGACCAACTCGGCGCGCACCTTCTTGCGGTCGGCCGGGCTCAGCATCAGCCGGATTTCCCGTTTCGCCCTCAGGCCAACCCAGTTCTCCGCGCCGCCCCAGACGCGGGCGCGACCGATCTGTTCCTTGTACTTGAACAAGGTGAATGTCTTGAAGTGGCGGAAACCCCAGTCAATAAGCTTGCGGGCTTCGTTCGAGCGGTCCTTGGCCGACTTCAGGCCGTTCATCACCAAAATGAGGCGCTTGTTGCTGCGCACCGCGGAGGCCACGAGGCCGTAGCCCGACGCCCTGATGAACCCGGTTTTCAGGCCGTCGGCGCCGATATTCTGGTAGAGCAGCGGGTTGCGGTTGCTCTGTTCGATGTTGTTCCATTTGAACTTAGTCTGGCTGTAGTAGTGATAATAGTCGGCCAGCTGATAGATCTGATGGCGTGCGATCATCGCCAGTTCACGCACCGTCACCTGATGTTCGGGGTGTGGCAGGCCGGTGCTGTTCATGAAGACGGATTGCTCAAGACCCAATTCGCGGGCGCGCTGGGTCATCAGGTCGGAGAACGCCTGTTCCGAGCCGGCCATGCCTTCGGCAATGGCGATGCAGGCGTCGTTGCCGGACTGAACGATCACGCCCTTGATCAGATCGCCAAGGCGAACGGACGAATTCAGTTCGGCATACATGGTCGAGCCGCCCGATCTTGCCCCGCCCCGCCGCCAGGCATCTTCGGAAATATGAAACTCGTCATCGAGCGTCAGCTCGCCGCGCTGCAAGGCCTCGAAGACCATGATCATGGTCATGATCTTGCTCATGCTGGCGGGAGGCGTGAGTTCGTCGGCGCCTTTCTCGTAAAGCACCGCGCCGGATTCGGCATCCATCAGGATGACGTGTTCGGCCTTGGTGTCGATCTTGCTGGCTTCTTGCGCATTTGCAGGCGCCGTCAGGGTGACGGCAACGAACATAAGGGCTGCAAGGGCCATGCAGCTGTGGGCCAGCCAACTGGATGCCACGTAGCCGCGGCGGCGAACGTTCTGCGACAATGATTGCATTTGATCTTTCCGGTTCTCACGGTGCGGACCGTGCCTCTACCCGCCGCAGGTGTCGGCGAGGTGCACATCACGCGAATTCGTGACACCGGAGTCAGCCTATTGAGCTGGCCGGAAAAATCAACCGGTTCGACAGTTTTTTAATGTTGTGGTGAACCCTGCGGCCCCAAAGGCCCGTGGATCAAACTGCGCATAGCCGGAATCGGTTGAGCGCAGATAATCTGATCTAATTCAGTGAGTCCTGAACCTAGGTGTCAGGGTGAAACCAGGTGCGCATCGGGCTGGCCCGCGGACACGACCTGCTGCAGCGCTTGATGTGCCGCCGCCTCATCGTGTAGCGGACCGACCCGGACCCGGTAATATGTGCTGCGGCCAACGGTGTGCTCATCGACCGTGACTTTGCCTATGGAGCTGAGCCGCTGGCGCAACTGTGCGGCATAATCACGGTTCGAGAAGGTTGCAGCCTGCACGTAATAGCCGCGTGGTTGCGCCGAGGCAGGGTTTACGGAGCCGGTATAGATGACGTTGCTTTGCGTCCTGGTGGCCGGAGCCTCCGTGAAGCGGCGATCCGGGCGGCCGCCCCGCCGGTATTTCTCGTTCATGGCGACAATGTCGGCATCTTCGTATTCCAGTGGCGCCGGGCCGAGATACTCCACCCGCACCTTGGTAATGCCGTCGTTCTGAAATCCAAGCTCTTTGGCCGAGCGTTTCGACATGTCGATGATACGGCCATGCGCATATGGTCCCCGGTCATTGACCCGGACCACCAGCGATCTCTGGTTCTTCTGGTTGGTAACGCGCACATATGAGGGGATCGGCAGGGTCGGATGAGCTGCCGTCAGCGCGTTCATGTCGAACCACTCTCCGTTCGCGGTCTGGCGTTTGTGGAAGGCTTCGCCGTACCACGACGCCATCCCGAACTTGTCGTAATCGGGGTCTTCCCTCGGCGTATAGGTCTTGCCGGCGATCTTGTAGGGATTTCCGACCTTGTAGGCTCCGCCGCCCCTGGGGATTGGATTGGGGCCGTCATACCGTGGGCTGGCTTTACCGGAAAACTCGGACTTGTCGCTGCTGCATCCGCCCAGGCCACCGGCCAGAGCCATTGTAAGAATGCAAAGCGCGGCGGTGACCACGCGTTTGATGTCTGCGCGCCCTAATGCGGCACCGGGCCGCTGCAAAAGTTTCATGCCGGTCTCTTTCCGAACAGGGTCTGTGTGTGCTTGAGACGTCCGTGGCGCCCGCCATAACGGCGGGTAGCGGCGTCTCCACCGTCACGCCATGACCGACACTGTGAGCGGGGACTGGTAAATGTTCAGTTGAAAAGGAAGGTTAACAAAACGCTAAAGCGCGATGTTCACGGCACTCGTTGGCAGTGCGGATGAAGGGCGGATGTCCTACCGCAATGATTCTGAAGGGCTCTGCCGCCGCCGTTTGCGCTGCCGGTCCACCTTGTTCCAGTTCTTTTTCAGGAAACCGAACGGGTCGGTGCCGTCGAAATCGGCGGTCGGGATTTCTTCATCGAAGCTGTCCTGCTCGGAAAGCCACTCCTCGAATTCCTCGTCGGAGGCTTCCAGTGACGGAACATCAGTGATGATGTCGCCGCGTGACAGGATTTCGGCCTCGGCGCTCGGATCTGAAGCCGTGTTCATGGTCACGTTGACACGGTTCTTGTTCTGCTCGGCCCGGGTCTGTGCTTCCAGCGGCACCGCTTCGCCGAGGCGCTTCAGGTTTTCGATCGCCGATGTGTTGCCCGTCAGCGCGGCGGTCGAATAGAGCTCCTTGGCCTTGGCCGGGTCCCGGCTGACGCCCCAGCCGACCTCGTACATGCCGGCAAGGTTGTTCATTGCGAAACTGTGGTTCTTTTCGATGGCGAGCTGGAACAGCTTCGCCGCCTTGGCGTGATCCTGCGGCACGCCATGCCCGACAAGGTGCATCAGTGCCAAGTTGTTCTGGGCGTCCGCCAGGCCCTGGTCGGCGGCGTTCTTGTACCAGTCTGCGGCGGTCGAGTAGTCCTTGATGACGCCGTGACCGTGCTGATAGGCGTATCCAAGCCAGTTCTGGGCGCTGGCGTGGCCACGCTTCGCGGCTGCCTTGTAGAGTTTTGTGGCGGCAAGCGGCTGACGTTTTACGCCGTCCGCGCCCGCGTGCAGGATCTTGGCCGCCTGAAACTGCGCCTCGACGTTGCCACGCTTGGCCGCCCGGAGATACCAGCCGACGGCCTGCTGCATGTCACGTTCGACGATCCGGCCCTCGACAAAGGCCTTGGCCACGAACATCTGGGCTTCGAGATCGCCGGCGCGCGCCCAGTGCAACTGCTTGACGAAGTTCTGGCTTGCGACAGCCTGGGCCTGCGCCGGCGCGGACGCAAGCAGTACCGCGCCGACAATCACGAAGGCGAGTTGTTTCATCACAGATAGAAAGGCGCGTTGTGTCATCGAACACTGTTTCGATTCTGCACGTTGTGCAGTTCTAGGCCGCTACCAGTTTGCAGTCAAATATGGCGTGGGTCGGGCACCTCCGCGCGCTTTGACGGCCCGAATCATCTCACGAACCACCAAAACGTGCAATCTGTAGCAGCCGCCATGGTTGACGGGAGCGGGTGCAAGGTGGCCAAATGTCCGTGTGAGGATCGCCGCCAGCAGCGGGCCCGCCGGACAAGGGAAGAAACACGTGAATGTGAAGACAGATTCTGCCTATCCATGGCTCACCAGCTATCCGCCCAATGTCGACTGGCATGCCGAGATCGCGGTTCATTCACTACCCGACATGTTCGACAAGGCCGTGGCACGGTATCACGACCAGACTTGCACCTATTTTCTCGGCAAGACGATGACATATGGCGAAATCGGCGACCTCGCCGACCGCGTTGCCGCCGGATTGCAGGCGCAGGGCTTCAAGGCGGGTGACAAGATCGGTCTTTTGCTGCCGAACTGTCCGTACTTCATCGCGTTCTATTTCGCCGCGCTCAAGATCGGTTGCGTCATCGTCAATTTCAATCCGCTCTACACCGTGGAGGAACTTGAACACCAGGTGCGCGACAGCGAGACCGTGGCCATGGTGAGCCTCGATCTCAATGTCCTGTTTGACAAGGTCGAGGCGCTGATTGCCTCAAACACACTCAAGAAGGCAATCATCTGTCCGTTCGCCGATTTGCTGCCCTTTGTCAAAGGTCTGCTGTTCAAGATCGTCAAGCGCGGGGATATTGCGTCGCCGGAGACGTCGTCGGTGAAAGCATCGCTCATCGCCTATGACGATGTTATCTCGAAGGGACAGAACTTCACGCCGGCAACAATCGATCCGGCAAACGACATTGCCGTTCTCCAGTATACCGGCGGCACCACGGGTGTTCCCAAGGGTGCGATGCTGACCCATGCAAACCTGACGGCGAATGTGCAGCAGGTCACCCTGTGGTTTCCCGATTCGCGTGATGGCGACGAACGGATTATGGCCGTGCTGCCGTTCTTCCACGTCTTCGCCATGACCGGCATCATGAACTATGGACTGTCGCGCGGGTTCGAGATGGTGCTGATGGCGCGCTTCGAACTGGAGGAGGCGATCAAGCTGATCAAGCGCACGCGGCCAACCATCCTGCCCGGCGTGCCCACCTTGTTCAACGCGCTGATGAACCATCCGAAGGTGGCCGGTGCCGACCTCGCCTCGCTCCGCTACTGCATCTCCGGCGGCGCACCGCTGCCGCTTGAAATCAGGACCGGGTTCGAGAAGCTGGCCAACTGCAAGCTGGTCGAGGGCTACGGCCTCAGCGAAACGTCGCCTGTCGCCTCCACCAACCCGCCGGACGGATTGATCAAGGAGAACTCGATCGGTCAGCCGTTGCCCCAGACCGTCATGTCGATCCGCGATCTGGAGGACCCTTCCCGCGAACTGCCGCTTGGAGAGGACGGCGAGGTGTGCATTTTCGGACCCCAGGTGATGAAGGGCTACTGGCAGAAGGAAGAGGCCACCGCGGATGTGTTCGTCGGGGAGTTCTTGCGCACCGGCGATGTCGGCCATTTCGATGAAGACGGCTTTATCTATCTGGTCGACCGGATCAAGGACATCATCATCTGTTCCGGCTTCAACGTCTATCCGCGCCGTATCGAAGACGCGATCTACGAGTTCCCGCCGGTGGAGGAAGTCACCGTGATCGGCGTGCCGGACGAGTATCGCGGCGAAGCGCCCAAGGCATTCATCAAGCTCAAGCCGGGAGAGACGGCGACCGTGGAGGAACTGCTGGCGTTCCTGAAGCCGAAACTCTCCCCCATCGAAATGCCGGATCATTTCGACTTCCGCGACGAGTTGCCGAAAACCATGGTCGGCAAGCTTTCGAAAAAGGAACTGCGCGACGAACATGTGGCGCAGACGTCGGAGCAGTGAAAATATTTCTCTTGCGGGGACCCCGGCACGGGCCTAAAGGCGAAAAGAGGCACTTCGGTGCGAACAAGGAGCGACAGTCATGACCCAATCGGCTTTGCGTGACGTGAACTCGGGCACCGACATGGAAGAAACGCAGTTGCGCACCGATCTCGCCGCGGCGTTCCGGCTCACTGCCATGTATGACTGGCACGAGGGCGTGGCCAATCACTTCTCCCTGGCGGCCTCGGCCGATGGCCGGCAGTTCCTGATGAACCGGCGCTGGGTGCACTTCTCCGGCATCAAGGCCTCGGAACTGCTTCTGCTCGATGTGGATGACGAGACGGCCATGGACGGTCCCGATGCGCCGGATCCGTCGGCCTGGTGCATTCACGGCCAGATCCACGCCGCCCTGCCCCATGCGCGCTGCCTTTTGCACACGCACATGCCCTACGCGACGGCGCTTGCCTGTTTGGCGGATCCCGAGATCAAGCCGATCGACCAGAACACGGCGCGCTTTTACAAGCGGGTCTCCTATGACATGGAATTCGGCGGCATCGCCGACAATACCGAAGAGGGCAAGCGTATCGCCGGAATGCTCGGCAACCGGTCGATCATGATGATGGGCAACCACGGCGTCCTGATCGCGGGGGCCACGGTGGCGGAAGCGTTTGACGATCTCTATTACCTGGAGAAAGCCTGCAAGACCCTGGTGCTCGCCTATTCGACCGGCCAGCCGCTCAACATCATGCCGGATGCTCTGGCCGAAGAAACCGCAAGCCAGTGGGAAGCCTATGGCGACGGCATGAAGCACGCGCATTTCTCGGAAATGAAGGCGATCCTCGACCAGCAGGACCCAAGCTACAGCCATTAGTCCGGACGGCGTCTTCTCAGCGCGCGGCTCATCCATAGCCTGTCATTCCCGCCTTCGCGGTAATGACGGAGAAACAAACCAGCTATTCCTCCGACACGCATCAATCGGTTTGCAAGTTGTGCCGCGTCGCCCTAAAAGACGCAACTGGTGCGGAAGGGTGGCCGAGTGGTTGAAGGCACCGGTCTTGAAAACCGGCAGGCGGGAGACCGTCTCGGGGGTTCGAATCCCTCCCCTTCCGCCATACCCGAGAGCGCGACATTGTTTCTCGCAGCTTTCCGTATCAGCGGTTTCTCGCCAGAAGCTGACATTGCCAAGAACCAAACGAACGTCCAAACTCGACCTGTAAGAGGCCGACAAGGTCGAGGAGTATCCATGTCGCTGACGAACCTTCTTGTCCCGACCTACACACAAATGTTGCAGGCATTATCAAGTTGGCTTGAAAAGGCGCAGAAACAGATCCCGGAAGCGGAAGTGCTGCTATCTGCGCGGCTTGCGTCTGATATGTATCCTCTGTCATCCCAAGTTCGCTTTGCCTGCTTGCAAGCGCAGGAAGCAACATTCCGGCTTAGAGGCGAGCCTCTTCCAGAATTTTTGGACCAACTAGCCCGTGAGGGCCAGAATGCGGGTGAGCAACCAGGTTCAATCTCAGATGCCCAGGTGCGGATCAGTGAAGCTCTTTCGTTGTTGAGCGATCTTGGATCAGACGCGCTTGACGATGGCGCGCAACGTTCGATCACGCTTGAGCTGCCGAACGGCATGATCTTTGACATGACGGGCGAGCAATATGCCCGCGACTGGGCAATGGCCCAATTCCATTTTCACCTAATTACGGCTTACGCCATCCTGCGAAGCCAAGCGATTGAGCTTGGGAAAGCCGATTATGTACAGCATATGTTTACGTATCTTCGGCCCGGACCGGCGCCTCAAAGCTGACCAGCCTGCCCACCTTCAAATTTGTCCGAACGGCATGTTCGGATGGACCTTGGAGGGTGCAGATCGTGGGATGGAAGGGGTGCAGCCCCCAAAAGGTGGGACCGGCACACACGCGCCAATCCAATTAGATGACTCAGTGCTGTTGATAAAAGACAGCGAGAGGCAGGTCACCACCGGGAATCGGACCTTCGCCTTCGTAAAACCGATGGCCGACAAGGGTCCAACGCAGTCGTAGGACTATAGCGAAGCAATAGTTCGCATTTTCATCTCGAGTGGCCCGCCAGTTTCCCTATTCAATTCTGCGTTCTGCCGTGGCCTGCATACGGGATGTAGGTATGGCGGTCGCATCGCCGTCACGGTTTTTCACTGCTCGGCGGATGTATCCGTAGGTTGTGGCGGACGCTTGATGTGATTGCAGTCGTCGGGGCGCGTGCTGTCGCCTCTCTCCCCCAACGGGACCTTGCAATCGTTGACCCTTTGCGGGTCCGAGGCTTTGCTGCCCAGCCGTTCTTTCAGAGTTTCCGCTGGGCGCTGCCCGCCGTCGTCCTGCTGGGACACGGCGCCATTTGCGCCCAGCGATAGAACCACCGCGCCGGCTGCCAGCCACACAATGGATCGTCTCGCATGTGGCATTGCAGACGTCCTCAGGCCGCTCCGATCCGGCGGTACTCGAAGGGCGGCGGTTCCTGGCCGGATTCGGTTTCAGCCAATTCGTGCAACCGGCCGTGCAGCTCTGATTTGGAACAGGCCGGATCGGTTGCCTCCGCCCGCCCGGCGAAGGCGAAGGCCTGGCAGCGGCAGCCGCCCCAGTCGACTTCGCGGCGCTCGCAGGACTTGCAGGGCTCTTCCATCCAGTCGAAGCCGCGATAGGCCTGGAAGGCTTGCGAGGTCTGCCAAATGTCTTGCAGGGATTTCTCCTGCACATTGTCGAAGGTGAGATGCGTGATGGTTTCGGCCGCGTGACAGGGCAGCGCCTTGCCGGACGGGGTGACGCAAATGCCGACGCGGCCCCAGCCGCCCATGCAGGGTTTGGGGAAACGGGCGTAATAGTCGGGCACCACGTAGTCGATCACCAGCTTGCCCTTGAGCCGTTCGATCGCCTCCTTCACCACGGCGGTCGCCTTGTCGAGCTGCTCGCGTGTCGGGATCAGTGCGGCGCGGTTCTTGAGCGCCCAGCCGTAATACTGCACATGAGCCACTTCGAGGCGGCCGGCGTCGAGTTCGACGGCGAGGTCGATGATGGCGGCGACATTCTCAACGTTCTGGCGGTGGACGACCGCGTTTATGGTGAGCGCCGCGCCGCGGGCGCGCACCTCGCGGGCGAGCGCGAGTTTCTTTTCGTGGCCCCCCTGGTAACCGCCGATGCGGTCAGCGTTGGGGCTTTCGAGATCCTGGATACTGAGTTGCAGGTGATCGAGGCCGGCGTCCAGCAGGGCGTCGAGCCGGCCCTCGTTCATGAGGACGCCGGACGTGATCAGGTTGGTGTAGAGGCCGGCATCGCGGGCGTGCGCCATCAGTTCGGTGATGTCCTTGCGGGCGGTCGGTTCGCCGCCCGAGAAATGGACGTGGATCACGCCCAGCCTTGCAGCCTGCGACAGAACCTGCTTCCAGGCATCGGTCGACAGTTCGGAGGATTTCTTCGTCAGCTCCAGGGGATTGGAGCAATAGGGGCACTGCAGCGGGCACCGGTGCGTCAGTTCGGCCAGCAGGGAATGCGGCGGCGGGACCGGTTGTGCGTTCATATCGTTACCATGCGCCGGTCCACCAGTTGCTGGAGAAACGCGCTGCAGTCGGTGAGGACCTGGCCGCGTTCGGCTTTAAACGTCGTGCAGAGATCATCGACAATTGCGCCCAGATCGAGTTCGCCGTCCACCCGTTTCAGGATCTCGACCGCAATGCCATCGAGTTTCAGCATGCGCTCGGGCGCCAGCAGGACCCATTGGTCGCGCGCCTCGTCATTGTGCAGCCTGACGCCGCGCACGAAGGCGGGGACGCTTTCCTCATCGACTTTGGGTGCATCGTTCATTCCGGCCAGTCCTTTGGGTCGTAGGCGCCCGGCGGGATCAGTCCCGGCGAAACGTAGGCGTAGTGAAGACTGTCGAGCTGGCTCCAAAGCACCGAACACTTGAAGACAAGCGCCTCCATGACGGCGGTCTGCTGCTCGGCGGTCACCGCGTGCTGCTTGACATAGTCGAGTGCAAAATCGGCATCCCGGGGCGCCTGGGTGAGCCGCTTGTCGAAGTAGCGCAGCGTGTCTTTCGATATGAACGGATAGTTCGCCAGCATTCCCGACACGCGCGCCGCGATGATCGTTGGCGCGAACATCTCGGTGAGAGACGAGGCGATGGCTTCCAGAAGCGTGCGCTCTCGGACGAAATTGACATAGGCCTCCACCGCGAACCGGGTCCCCGGCAAAATACCGGCGGTCGATTCAACATAGGCGCGGTCGAGCCCGAGGCCGTCGGTCAGTGCGATCCATCTGCGTATGCCGCCCTGATCGTCGGCTTCGCCGTCATGATCGATGATCCTCTGGCGCCAGCTGCGGCGCAGCGATGCATCGACCATGCGCGACAGTATGGTCGCGTCCTTCACCGGGATCATCGCCTGGTAGTAATAGCGGTTGAGCGCCCAGGCCCGTACCTGGTTGCGGTCGAGGCTGCCGGCATTCAGGAGGTCATGGAACGGATGCAGATGGTGATAGCGTGCATCGCCAATGGCGCGCAGGCGCGCTTCGAGCTCTTGCGGCGATACCGCCGCACTCTCGGGGTAATCAAATGCCGCGGTTGCCGTCAAAGCGTCAGCTCCATTCCGTCGTAAGCCAGTTCCCAGCCCTCGGCATGCACCTGTTCGTGCTCGGGCGTTCCTTCAATGAGCACCGGGTTTGTGTTGTTGATATGGATGAACACCTTACGCCCTATGTCCAGACCGGCCAATGCGGCGATAGAGCCGCCCTGCCCTGCCATGCTCATATGGCCCATGCGATGACCGGTCTTGCGGCCGACCCGGCGGGCGATCATCTCATCGTCGTGCCAGACCGTGCCGTCGAACAGCACCAGTTCGGCGCCGCGGATGCGATCGGCCAGCGCGTCCGGCATGGCGGCACATCCGGGGATGTAGAACATCGACTTTGCGCCGTTGTCGAACGTGAATTTGAGGCCAATGGTGTCTTCCGACTGGCCGCCGATTTCAAGTCCGCCGCCCTGTGTGTCGGCGCCGTCCTCCAGGTAGAGCGCGACCTTGCCGGGCACCGCGAAAGCCTCAACGGTCAGTCCGGGAATGACTTCGGTCGCCGCACCGAGTGCAAACTGGGTGCGGGTGACGCAGTCGGGGTCGAGAACGTCGAATATCTTGTTCTGCGCCAGCACATCCAGAATGCGTCCGGTGGCAAAGAGGTTGAATGACTGTTTCTCGCGCAGGGTCAGCAAGCCGGCAACATGATCGACATCGGCATTGGTGAGCATAACGGCTGCGATCGGCGTGTCCCGTTTGCCGTGTTCATCGGGATTGCGCGGATGAAGTTGGGGGTTGGAGATGATTTGCTGGCGCAAGTCGGGGGAGCAGTTGATCAGGCACCAGTCATTGCCGTCCGCGCTCACCGCGATGGATGACTGGGTGCGCGGCGCAACGCGCGGGTCACCGTCCCACGCGGCCCGGCACACCGGGCAATTGCAGTTCCATTGCGGCACGCCACCGCCGGCGCCCGATCCAAGTACGAGAATATGCATCAGCTCAACGACATGTGGCTGCCGGAGGGCAGCCACAAGGTTTTATCGGAAGTGCTGAATTTTAGAGTTCGGCGGGGAAATACAGGTTGATTTCGAAGCCGCAGGTCACTTCTTCAAACTTTGGTGCAGTCCAGGACATCTCTCATCCTCCCGGTTAATTCGAGGTCCAGCCGAGGAAGAAAATAGTCCGGTGATCCGTGTGAGTCTAGGAATTTGTGTACAAATCCCAAATCGTCGGAACTCCGCGGTGTGGTGCGATGCTGTTCTTAACCGGTTACGGGTCAGGAGCCGTCCTTGCAGAAGACCGGGGAGAGAACCGGCCTGCGCACGGGAAACCGACGCTTTTCCTTCGGTTGCCGGGCCAGCCAGGCAAACTGGATCTCATAAGCCCCCTTCTCGCGCTGGAGCCACTCCGAACAACCGTTCGGCATGCGTCCGGACGATTTCCACTGAGCGAAGTGAACCAGTTCATGCAGCAGAATGCTCCGTGCATTAAGATCATTGAGCGGATTGAGCCGATCATCCAGCAGCACGCCCCGCTTGGGGTCGAACATGGCAAATGCCGGGCACGGCCGGCCGCACAACTCCTGGGCGATGGTGCCGGGCGGAACGAAAGTGATGGCGGGCGCTTCGCTGGAAATGGCGAATGTGCCATAGCCGGCAATGACGGCAATCAGCTCAGGGATAATCTTTACCAGCCCCGCCATCTGCCCTCGCTAAGACTGCTTGCACATGAGCGGGCCCGATCCCGTGTCCGCTCAACGGTCACACTTCAGTTCAAACTCGGCTGCCGTATCGGAAACAAGATTGGCGAGGTTCAGGTCGCACCTCCTGCCTTCGAGCGTAATTCTCTCAGGATCGTGCAACTTGAGGACCACCTGCTCGCCGGACAGCGTGACGCGTGCCGTCCGGTCTTCGCGCGAAACATAGGACAACCCCAAATTGACCTGGTTTTCGATCAGCGGCATTTGGCGACCGCCAACATGCAGGATGAAGTCCTGCTTGGTCAGGCCGGCCATGATGGTTTTCAGGTAATTCGCGTTCTGCTGCTCGGTTTCGCTGAGTTCGGTGGTCAATTCGCTGAGTTTGCCATTGGCATCCGAAAGTTCGCTATCAGCCGAGGTGAGTTGCACGGTCATGGCCTGCAACTTGGAATTCTTGTCCGAGATCTCCGCCGTCAGTGCCTCGAGCGTTTGCTGTTGTGTTTGGATTTCGGACGCCCTTGACGTCAGTTCTTCGCCCCGCGTACGAAGTGTTTCGCTCAGGGTCCGCAACGTTTCGGCCTGTGTCTCGAGCTGGGAGGCCTGGGTGCTGGCAGTAGCCTGCAGCTCGCCAATCTTGGCCTGCAGGCCAATCAGCCCCTCTTCGCCATTTCCGAACCCCACCTTGTAGCCGCCGAATCCTGCGACCGCCACTGCCACAGCCGCTCCGATCAACAGGCCACGATTGTTCGATGATGCTTGCTTTTGGTCACTCACTGTTCTGCCTCCAAACCGCCTTACTCGTCTCACTCAATTGACAGGATGATATCGGAACGCGACCATGACGCAAGTCCGCGAAGATTTTGCGGAGATATGCAGGGCACTCGCGGACTGAGTACAGCGCGACAGAGGCAACCGGGAAACTGGCACGTAAAGTAATGAAAAATTTGACAAATTGGGCCGTACGCCTGGCTTGCCTTGCAACGGGCCTGGTGTTGCTGACGGGCAGTCTCGGTAATGTTTCGGCGCAATCCGATGGAACTGCGAGTGAGCAGCCCTCGCTTGCGGCGAATTACCTTTTTGGCCGGCCGCACCTGAGTGGAATCACCCAGCCGGCTGTACTGCGGTACAGGTTTGCGCGCCGCTCTACCGCCGATGACGGTTTTGAAGACACAATCGATGTCAGGGTCGATGCAATCAGGGAGGCAGGCCGCAGAGACACGTCCATGGTGTTTTTCACAGACACCCGCAACAGACCTTATCCGGACCTGACGGACTTCCTGGGAAATCCGCTGGTGCTCATGTTCCTGCAGCGCGATGTCTGGGATCTCAGCCGCACGCGCGGCGGACAGGCGCGCTACTTCCGTTACCGGATTCGCCAGGCGCTGCGCGAAACTGCAACGGTTGAGGCCGAGACGATAGAAACCGCACTAGGCACCATCGAAGGGCATCGGATTACCATAACGCCCTACGAAAACGACCGGTACCGCAGGCGGCTCGACCAGTTTGAGTTCAAGACCTACGAGTTTGTGGTGTCGGATGACGTGCCCGGAGAGATCTATATGATCAGGACGGTTGTGCCGGCCACCGCCTCCGCGGGCGCCGGTGCGCCGCCGCTGATTGAGGAGACGGTCGTGTTTGAAAAGCAACTGGTACACCGGAACGGAGCCGCCGAATGACGTGGACAGGAAAACGTCTGAGTGCGGTTACCGGAGCCATGGCGCTTGCCGTGGGTGCGCTCGCCTCCCCTGCCCCGGCCGAGAACCAGGGCAATGGATACCCCACGGTTGCGGTGGCGGATTACGTCTTTGCCTGCATGGCCTCCAACGGGCAGTCGCGGCAGATTCTGGAGCAGTGTTCCTGCAGCATCGATGTGCTCGCCTCTATCCTGCCCTATGACCAGTATGTCGAGGCCGAAACCATCATGCGGATGCGCTTTCTGGGCGGAGACAAGGGGTCGATATTTCGCACCGACGGGGCGATGAAATCGGTCGTCGATGACTTGAGGCGGGCTCAGGCCGAGGCGGAGATCCGTTGTTTCTGAAACCAGGTGCTTACGCGGTCAATTCATCGCCGCCGGCTCAACCGGCCAGGCGGCTTCATAGACATTGCCTTCGGTATCTTCGACGCGGGCGCTCAAGTCTCCGGTGCCCTGCGGCACGAAGTGGAACCGAACCGTTGGGTCCTCGCTGAGCGATATGGCGCCTTCAATGAACAGCAGGGTCTTGCCACCCTGGCGTATGGCGATTTCATCGACGAAATGTGCCGGAATGTAGTAGCCGGTCACCTGGTTCATCTGCAGCCCCGAAGTGTTGGGATGGCGGATCATCAACTGCGCTTCGTGCACCGGAGTTGACGCGGCGTCGGCGGCGGGGCGCGGCGTATAATGGCGCAGCTTCATGCGTCCCATGCTGGCGATGCTTTCGTCGAAGTCCTTTTGCGCGGGAGCCGAGCAGCCGCCCGAAGCTTTCACGAACCGGCTGACCATGTAGAGCGTGCCGTCCGCGGTTTCGGCGATGGCGCGGACGTCGCTATAGGCATTGACCCGAACCCGTGTCGAGATCGATGCAAGCCCGCTTTCCTGCGCCAGGTGGAACACCGCAGCCACCGGGGCCGGGTTCTTGTCGATCACCAGGGTTATCGATTTTATGTAGTTGTCGACCGACTGCGGCTTGAGGGCCGTGATCTTGATCGGCACGAGAGCGGCGTCATGAGCACGATAAGGCGCTTCGATGGCCAGCCATTGCGAACCGTCCTTGATCGGGCGTTCGTCAAACAGGTCCGGCTTGAGGTCGGTCCAGACGTCTTCGGCCGCAGACAACGGCGCCGGTGCAAGAGCAACCGCCGCAAGCATGAGGAAACCGATGGCCAGACATGACCGCCACAAACGCACCGGCATCGCTATCATTGCTTCGGACATGGTGTGTTGTCTCCATGTATTCAGTTGGCCGTCCACAAAGGCAGTCTAGCCGAATTCCCTCGATTCCGCCATGCTGCCCGCCCCGGATATTCATTCCCATTCAAGCTCGGCAAAGCCGACGCTTGCGTTCCGTGCATTAAACTCATCAAAAAGCAGCCACTTGTCGCGTTCGCTCTCAGCCGCGACCGCTATGGCATCATTCATGGAGCGGCCCGTGGCAATCAGGCCGCGCAGGTCCTCAACCAGAACCGCCAGATAGCGCTCCTGATCGGCAACTCCCCGCGGCCATGGCACGGACACGGGACCGTGACCCGGCACCGCCCTCAAAGCCGGTATTTTCTTGAGGGCGTCCATGACCGCAAGCCAACCCTTCAGGGAACCGTCGACGACCGGCAGGTGCTCAAGGAACACAAGGTCGCCTGTCCACAGCGTGCGTGTGCGCCTGTCGAACACTGTCAGATCGTTGTCGGTATGACCGGTGGGGTGGGCGACGATTTCCAGGGTCGTGCCGCCAAGAGCAATTTCAATCGGGTCCTCAACCGGCAGGCCCGGTGCAATGATCTCGGTGCCGGCCAGTGCCGCCGCTCCCATGATGTCGCGGTTCGCCTCCAGATAGTGCGCGCCGCGCGCCGCCAGGGCACGGGCGAGGTTGTGGTGGCCGATGAATGTCGGGCCGTCAGCCACAAAGGCAGCGTTGCCGAACACATGATCGGGATGCATATGCGTATTGATCACGAACTTGATCGGGAGTTGGGATCTGGCTCTGATCGCGGCGCGAAGCCTGCTTCCGTCGCAGGCGCTTCCGCCCGTGTCGATGACCGCAATGGCCTCGGTTCCGATGATGAAACCGACATTTGCGATGGCGCCGGCATTATCGGCCGTCATGGTGGCAGTGACGCCAGCTCTCACATAGACCCCGGATGCGATCTCCTCAACGGAAGCCTCGAGCGCATTGCCGGCGCCGCAGCGTTCTTGAGATCTGGACAAAGGTGCGTGAAGACAGACCACGACCGACAAAGCCAGGGCGATGAAAACGGATGGCGCCGAAAGTCGCATTCGTTTGTTCGGCGCTGTGTAATGAAAGGTGTTCAATTACTGCTCCGGGTGTCCTGTCGGTCGAGCTCATCGTGCAGGTTCATCAAATGATTTGCGCGCAAATGTTATGTGATTGGTGGTCAAACGTAACGCATATGACTTCTCATTTCAGGTTAAAATCACGCGGACATCTGCGTAAGCTTGATACAACGTTAAATATTAGAATATAATGCCGAAATGTGGAAGAAATGACACTGGTAGTATTCCTACAAGTGGACTTCTTATAAATGTTTTCTGTCAATCGGCCGCATTATTTCACTCAAACTACATGCGCCACATTTTGAACATGCCAACGACTTCAAATTGTCACCAAATTGCACGTTGCGGACGGTTGTCTATCATCTTAACATCATTGACGTTGGTTTCGTTGTGAGGAAAGACAGTCAGCAAAATTTGACGGGGGATAACCAGCCAAGAACCCGTTACATACATTTTCACAGGGCTGCTGCGGCAGGACTGGGGCAAATGAGAATGACTTCCAACCTTCTTCGAAGCTGAACATAGCGATCAGCTTTCCGCGACCGGGGCGTTTTGCGTTGTCTTGTCGACGGGATGTGATGCGATTCGATGCGGCGTTTGTTCCATGACCTTCAGGGCGGCGCGGCTCAACGATCCGTGCGGCGTTATTGCTGTTTGGGTCACAAAAAAAGCGAGAGGGCGGAAACGAATGAAAAAACTCCTCATAGCGACATGCGTGGCTGCGGCAGCCGTCATGTCGGCTGGTCCCGTGGCCGCAAACGACGAGCTGCTCGTCATGGAGCAGAATCCGGCGGACTGGGTTTCTCCCACCGGCAATTATGCCAATCATCGATACAGCGGCCTGGCACAGATCAACGCGGACAATGTCGGCGACCTGAAGGTTGACTGGACATTTTCCACCGGTGTCCTGCGCGGCCACGAGGGAGCTCCTCTCGTCATCGGCAACATGATGTACGTGCACACGCCGTTCCCGAACAAGGTCTATGCACTGGATATGGACCAGGATGGCGCCATCGTCTGGAGGTACGAGCCCAAGCAGGATCCGGACACGATCCCGGTGATGTGCTGCGATACCGTCAACCGCGGGCTTGCCTATGGTGACGGGAAGCTCTTCCTGCATCAGGCCGACACAACCGTCGTCGCACTCAACCCGGCGACCGGTGAAGTGGTCTGGAAAGTCCAGAACGGCGATGCCAAGATCGGCGAAACCGGCACCAGCGCGGTGATGGTCGTCAAGGACAAGATCATTGTCGGTATTTCCGGCGGTGAGTTCGGCGTGCGCGGCAGCATAACCGCCTACAACATGAAAGACGGTTCGCTGGCATGGCGCGGCTATTCGATGGGCCCTGATTCAGACACTCTGATGGATCCTGAAAAGACCACGCATCTGGGAACCCCTGTGGGCGCCGACTCCGGCACCAACACGTGGGAAGGCGACCAGTGGAAGATCGGTGGCGGCACCACCTGGGGCTGGTATTCCTACGATCCGGAACTGGACCTGATCTACTACGGCACAGGAAACCCGAGCACGTGGAACCCGACTCAAAGGCCCGGCGACAACCGCTGGTCCATGACCATCTTCGCCCGCAACCCCGATACCGGCATGGCCAAGTGGGTCTATCAGATGACCCCGCATGACGAGTGGGACTTCGACGGCGTCAACGAGATGATCCTGGCGGAACTCGAAATTGGCGGCAAAATGCGCAAGACGCTGGTCCATTTCGACCGAAACGGCTTCGGCTACACGCTTGATCGTGAAACCGGTGAGCTTCTCGTTGCCGAGAAATTCGACCCGGCCGTCAATTGGGCCACCCATGTCGATATGAAGACCGGCCGGCCTCAGGTGGTCGACCGCTATTCGACCCGGCATCAGGGCGAAGACGTCAATACGACCAATATCTGCCCGGCGGCCCTCGGCACCAAGGACCAGCAGCCTGCGGCCTTCTCTCCGAAGACCAAGCTGTTCTACGTGCCGACCAACCACGTCTGCATGGACTACGAGCCGTTCCGTGTGTCCTACACGGCAGGACAGCCCTATGTCGGCGCGACGCTGGCCATGTATCCGGCCCCTGGCGGCACCCATATGGGCAACTTCATTGCCTGGGACGCGACCGAAGGCAAGATCGTCTGGTCGAACCCCGAGCGCTTCTCGGTATGGTCAGGTGCTCTGGCGACTGCCGGCGACATCGTCTTCTACGGCACGCTGGAAGGTCATTTGAAAGCGGTTGACGCCACCTCCGGCCAGGAGCTTTACAGCTTCAAGACACCGTCCGGCATCATCGGCAACGTCATGACCTTCATGCATGGCGGCAAGCAGAAGATTGCCGTGCTGTCGGGCATTGGCGGCTGGGCCGGTATCGGCCTTGCAGCCGGTCTGACGGAGCCGAGCGATGGCCTCGGCGCGGTCGGCGGCTATGCCGCGCTGTCCAACTACACCGCCCTTGGTGGTCAGCTGACAGTGTTTACACTGCCGTAAGCAGCTCTGTCGGCAGTGCACAACGACAATCGGGCCCGGACCATGTTTGCACGGTCCGGGCCCGGCCATTTTTTCAACACGTCACGGCAACCCGGAATTCCCGATATGAAAAAATTTGCGACCTTGTTCGCGGCCCTTGCGGTCCTGATCGTCATGCCATCCCAGCAATCCCTGTCCGGTGAAGCGGTGACCTCCGAAGAGGGCAAGCATTTCGACGCGGACGAAACTCCGACCTATAAGATCGACGAGGACGGGACCGTCGACTGGTTCACCTATAGCGGCTTCCGCAGATATCATTCCGAATGCCATGTGTGTCATGGCCCCGATGGTCTGGGCAGCACGTTTGCGCCGCCGATTGTGGATTCCCTGAAGACCCTGTCCTATGACGATTTCAACGATGTCGTTGTCAATGGCCGCGAAAAAGTCGGCGCCTCCGAAACGAGCAAGATGCCGGCGTTCGGAATCAACCTCAATGTCATGTGTTTCCTCGATGACATCTACATCTACCTGAAAGCGCGTTCCGATGAAGCCATTGGGCGTGGGCGTCCCGCCAAGAAACACCGCAAGACCGAAGTCACCAGGACAAATGAAATTGAATGCATGGAGGGCTAGACCCTTTCATCTTCATACGGAAGCGTTTTTGCCGGTTTTGCGCGTCTGTTGGCAAGGCACGGCGGCGCTGCTGGCGCTGTTCTGTATCGCCGTTTGGTCCGGTCCGGCGTTCGGGCAGACAGCGGACCTTGTCGACCGCTCTGCCTTGAGAGTGTGCGCGGATCCGGCCAATCTGCCGTTCTCCGACAAAAACCGCAAAGGCTTCGAAAACAAGATTGCCGAACTGCTCGGCGCGAAGCTTGAACTTCCGGTGCTGTACACCTGGTTTCCACAGGCCACTGGTTTCATCCGTAATACGCTGGCAGCGCGCAAGTGCGACCTCGTCGTCGGTTATGCGCAGGGCCATGAACTGGTTCAGAACACCAACCACTATTATCGCTCGGCCTACGTGCTCATCACCCGGTCCGACAGCGAACTGGCCAAGGTGACCAGCCTCGATAGCGAGGCCCTCAAAGACAAACGGATCGGCGTGATCGCGGGGACGCCGCCGGCGACGATCATGGCGATGAACGGCCTGATCGGCAAAGCGAAGCCGTATCATCTGGTCGTCGACCGGCGTTACAGTTCGCCAGGTGAAGAAATGGTGGCGGACATTGTGTCCCGTGGAATCGATGCGGGTCTGCTTTGGGGCCCGATCGGCGGATACTATGCGACCCAAAGCAATGCCGACCTGACGGTGATTCCCCTGACCAGCGAGACCAAGGGTCCACGGATGGTCTACCGAATCACAATGGGCGTCCGCCAGCGCGAACGCGAGTGGAAACGTCAACTGAACAGGCTGCTGCGTGCGCATCAAGATGAAATCAACGCGATACTTCTGGATTTCGGCGTTCCCCTGCTCGACGAGGAGGACGAGTTGATAACGAAGGTTACCAAATGAACCGGAGACGAGTGACGTCACGTTTCCGCGGCCTGTGGGCCTGTCTTGTATTGTGTTTCGCTGCAACTTTTGGGATGGGCGCCTCCCCGTCGTCGCCGGAAGAGCCGGACGGTTACCGGATGGGCGACTACCGCTCGCCCGTTCCCGCGACACTGGCCGGGGCAAAAGTCGTGCGCACCGAACAGGCGTTCGAATTGTGGGACACCAAGGCGGCAGCCTTCATCGATGTGCTGCCGCAACCGCCCAAGCCTGCCGGCCTTGCCGAAGGCACCGTCTGGAGACCGCCGGAGCGGCTTAACATTCCCGGCAGCAAATGGCTGGCCAATGTCGGGTTCGGCAAACTCAATCCGCAGGCGGAAATCTATTTCAGGTCCAATCTGGAGAAGATTTCAGGTGGCGATCCGAACGCCCCGCTGGTGTTCTACTGCCTGGCGAATTGCTGGATGTCCTGGAATGCGGCCAAGCGCGCATTGGGCTACGGCTACACCGACGTCCACTGGTATCCCGACGGCACCGATGGCTGGGCCATCGCCGGGGGACAGCTTGAAAAGTCCGAGCCGGTTCCACCGCTAAAGTAGGACATCGGACCCGTTGGCGTTGCCCGACTATTCCACGTGTTCCAGTATGTGGCGTCCCAAACCAAACAGCCGCTGCTCGAGCAACACCGGGGCTTCGCACACATAGGTCAGCGATTGCTGCCGCTCATCGAAAATGCGGGTGTCCCAATTCAGCTTTTCCTCAAGGGCGTCGCGCCGCTTGGTCTGTTCTTCGCTGAGGGTCTCGGCTTTCAGCAGGGCAGTCAGTTCGTGCCTGCTGTCGTTGATCCTTGCGGCCAGTGCGTGTTGCCGTTTCGCGTAGCGCTCGATGCCCGACATGACGTCGCGCCGCTCGCTCGAGATGGTTTGCAGCAGGCCGGTGAACAGAAGTGTGAGCTTCGGGGTCCTCTCGGCCGACAGGGTTGCGGCAAAGCGGCCGACTTCCTGTTTGGCGTCGTCCAGCGACAGACGCCGCTGCGACAGCTTCTGGACGAGGGTCTTCAGTGCCGGATCCTTCTTCCAGCCGTTGTCGTCTTCCCTGATTTCAGGCCCGGACCAAACGATCCCTGCGGTGATTTCGGGCACCTTGCGCTGGACACAGGGCCAGTTTGGATCAGTGGAACCGGCGGCCAGCGCCGCCTGCGGGGCTGACATCAGGATGCCCAGTGACGCCATGACGGCCATACCGGTTCTTGGATTTTTACGCATCACCCTGCTCCACCCGGGCCGCCGCGCTTTGCGATCAGACCCTTTGAAGGATTATAGGCGAAAATTGCTCCGGCAAGAAACACCAGCATGCATCCCGCGACCACTGCGGCCGCCGTCCAGTTGACCTGTCCGTGCAACGCGAACCTGATCAGCTCTACCGCATAGGTGAACGGATTGAGCGTGCAGATCCGATGCAAGAGCGGACTTGCCTCGGCGATCCGCCACAGGGGATAGAGTGCCGATGAGGCAAAGAACACCGGGAAGATCACGAAGTTCATGACGCCGGCGAAATTCTCCAACTGCTTTATCATCGACGACAACGCCATGCCGAGCGCTCCCAGCATCAGTCCGGACAGAACAAGGGCCGGCAGCAGCGCCGCATAGCCGATCAACGGTGGTTCGACCTCCCAGGCCCAGGCGATGGCGAGAAAGACATAGACCTGAAGCAGGGACACTGCCACACCCGCCAGAAGTTTCGACACCAGCAGGAACCAGCGCGGAAACGGGCTTACGAGCAGCGTGCGCATATTGCCCAGTTCGCGGTCATAGACCATGGACAGCGACGACTGCATGCCGTTGAAAAGCTGGATCATGGCGATCAGGCCCGGCGTTATGTAAACCTCGTAGAGGACGTAGGTTTCATAAGGCGGGATGATCGACACCCCGAGCACCGACCGGAATCCGGCGGCGAATATGAACAGCCAGACAAGGGGCCGAACGAGAGCGGCCACAAAGCGTTCACGCTGATGCAGGAAGCGCAGCCCTTCGCGCCAGACAATGCCACTCATGCAGCGCATGTAGTGGATGGCGCCGAAGCGCTTCGGCGGCGCGGCGGCGGTATCGGAATTCATGACAGCGCCCGGGGAGATGTTTCAAACCCGCCCAGTCCGGTCAACTCCGCGAACGCACCTTCGAGATTCCGTGCCGCCGTGAGGCCGACGATTTCGTTCACCCCGCCACTGGCAAGGACGCGCCCCCGGTGGAGTACGACGACAAGTGCGTCGTCTGGCACCTCATCGAGAAGATGGGTCGCCCACAAGACGGCGACCCCGTCGTTACGGCACAGGTCGCGGACCCGGTTGAGGATGTCGCGGCGCGCCTCGACGTCGAGGCCGACCGTCGGTTCGTCGAGCAAGAGGAGTTGCGGTCTGTGCAGCAGGGAGCGGGCAATCTCGACCCGGCGCATCTGTCCGCCCGAGAGCGAGCGTATCTTGTCCCCTGCCCGGTCCGCGAGTCCAACACGCTCCAGTTCCTGCGCCGTGCGTTCGGTGATCTCGCGGCGCGACATACCGTGCAGCCTGCCGTGATACATCAGGTTCTGGCGGGCGGTGAGGTCAAGGTCCAGGGTCCGTTGCTGAAAAACGACGCCAAGCCGCCTCAAAGCTTCTCCTGGCGCGCGCCTGACATCATGGCCGAGCACCGAGACGGTGCCCGAAACATTGTTGTAGAGCCGGGTGATCAGGGAAAACAGGGTGGTCTTGCCGGCGCCGTTCAGTCCAAGCAGCACGCAGAACCGTGACGTGTCAATTTCAAGGGATGCGTTGTCCAGAGCCACGCGCTTGCCGAAGGCGTGGGTCACGCCCTCGACCTGAAGCGCCGGCCGGGCGGCCTCGGCAGCGCTCATGGCTGAAGCCGCCACTGAGCGTCACTCCACAATGAAGTGGCCGAACACGCCTTGTTTTTCCAGGCCGCGGGCGCGGAATTTGTACTTGCCGGGACGGATCGGCACAAAGAAGATCTCGGCTTCCCCTTCGTTTTCAAATTCCAGTTCGTACACATTGGTTGCCTTGATCTCGATGCCGCCCGCCTCGACCTTGCGCAGCCATATGAAATTGAAGAACTCCGGTGCCTCGAAGGCATATTCCTTTGCTCCGGTGGAGCGGATCTTCAAGCGATAGGCTTTGCCGGTTTCAAGCTTGTACTCTTTTTGCGAGATTTCGTAGCCGGTATTGTCGGTCCCAAGGACCAGCTCAGGAAGTTTTTCCGCCCGGGTGGCGAGATAGCCCTTGGACGACACCGGGAGCGCCAGAAGGCCAAGCGCCAGGATTGTCGTGGCGAACCGTATGAAAATGCTCATGCTTCGCTCCTTGCTGTGAAAGTTGCTGTCTGGTTTCAGGTCAGTCGCTGGAAATGGTCACCCCCCAGGGAAATCGGCCGACCGCGATGGATTTTACCGCCTTCAGGGCCTCCACATCGATGACGGTAACGTCGTTGCTGGCGCCGTTTGTCGTGAACAGGAGTTTTTCGTCAGGCGTCAGCGCGAGCTGCCAGACCCGCTGTCCGACCAGCAGGTACTTCTCCACTTCGAAGGTCTTTGCATCGATGACCGCAACCCTGTTGGCGGGTCCGAGCGCCACGAAGGCGCGCTTGCCGTCTCGGGTGAGACGCACCCCGACCGGCTGGATCGCTTCGGCCCGGACGCCGGGGATCTCGAATTCGATCTTGGCCACAATCTTCCGCGACGAAGGATCGATGACGCTTACAGTTCCGCCGATCTCGGACGTCACCCACAGCGCCGTGCCGTCGTTTGAGAATTCTGCGAAACGGGGCCGACTGTCGACCAGTACGTTGTCGATGATCTCATAGGTCGTTGTGTCGATGAAATGCGCCATGTTGGTTGTTTCGGAGGTGTTGACGAGGATGGCGCCGTCCGGGCTGATGCCCATGCCTTCGGGTTCCACACCAACGGGAATTTCCGCAAGGACCTTGTTCTTCTCCAGATCGATCACGGTGACCAGATTGTCATCCTCATTGGCAATGTAGAGCGGGTTGCCCGACGGGTGCAGGATGAAGAGTTCCGGATCCGGTCCCGACGGCAGGTTCTTCACCAACTGCCGTGTCGCGACATCGTATACTTCGACCGTATCATCGTCGCTGGCACAGACCAGAAGCTGCTTTCCATCATGTGTCAGGGTTATTCCGCGTGGTCTCTGGCCAACGTCCAGGGTTCCGGTCACCTCAAGCGTTTCACTGTCGATGATGCTTACCGTGTTGTCCTTTTCGTTTGAGACATAGACTGTGTAGGCGTGCGCCGGCCCAGCGGCGAAGGCGAACGACATCGCGATCGCCCAAAGATACATTCGAAATTCCGTGAACATGTTCTGCTTCTCCCGATCGGTGTCGCTCACCGGTGTCTGTTGGTCCGGTGCGCTCACCCCTACACGCTACCGCCCGACCCGTGCTACCAGATGCACAGGTCCAGGGGCGGTTCACATTATTCCGCGAACCTGCATTCAGATTGAGGCTCGTCGGTTCCCATGGTGTCGAGCAGCGACTTCTGGTGCAGGAAGCCGTCTTGCGGCGAGACCGAAACCAGGGCCCGCGCCGCCGCCAGCAGGACCGGCTGGCGCAACTGCCCGTTCCAGGGCCGAAATGTGAGTTTCTGCCCCTTGAAGCCGGCAAGCTCGAAATCACTGCTTCCGATATAGTCCCTGATCTTTGCAAAATCGGTTGAGGTGGTTCGCGTCGCTCCCTCCCCGATCGCCCTCACCGGTGCCCAGACGTGATAGTCGAGCGGTGTCATGAAGCGGTTGAACGCTTTGCGGAACCGGCTTTGCAGTTGCGCCGAGCCCCACCGTTCATGGGTCCGGTGCCAGCTCGTCGGCACAAGGCCCTGTGTTCCCGCTACCGGGCGCGGATCCCATGTGCGATAGGCGAGATACTCCCCGAACTCGCCGATTTCGTCGGCGACGACGAGAATGTCGTAGTCGACACCCTGGGTGAACACCGGAACTTCGGCCTGCGCGGTTCGGCGCGCATCGGGTCCGTAATCCCACGATTTCTCGGCGACGATCTTGGCGCCGAACTTCCGGGCTGCTTTGCGAACCGCTTCCGCATAATGTGCGTCGCGTGCACGCCGCCCGACCACCAGGAACCACCGGCGCCATTTCTTGGTAACGAGATACTGTGCCAGGCCGTCGGCGAGCATTGCGTGGCTTGGCGGGATGTGCAGGACGTTGTCACGGCAATCCTTCCCACGCAGGCGGTCATCGCGAGCGCTGGCGTTGAACAACAGGACGTCCTTGCCGCGTGCCGCGTCCGCCATGGCAAGAAGCCGGTCCGCCGGCACGTTCAGGATGATGAATTTGTAACCTTTGTCGAGCAGCTCATTGAATGCGGCAAGGGCGTCTTCCTCAGGTGCCAGCGTAACCGAGGTCAAGGTGAACTCCTGGCCGAGGAAGCGCCCGGTTGTGTTGTTGTCCTTGATCGAGAGTTCACCGCCTGCAACACCGTCATCGGCCGGCGGCACATCAAGATTGGAGAGCTTCGGAGGAAGCTCCTGAGGCTGGCTCACGAGTGCGATTTCGACTTTGTCCGGTTCTGACGCATGCGCAGGCGATGCACAGATCACCAGCACGGCAAGCAAGCAGGCAACTGTCAAAGTGCCGCTCACGGAGCCGGAGATATTGAAGCCGGCCGAGTGAAACAATTCCTGGAAGTTCAGCTTGCCAATGATGCGCCGAACCCGGCACTTGCCGGCCTCAGACCGCGTTTCATTTTGCATGCGACGCACTGTTTCGGAGCACTGAATCATACCAACCGTTACTCATAAACCTCAGAAATCATGCGGTTTTCGTTGTCTCCCATACCCGTTTGTTATAGACAAGTGGGACGATTGTACAACCTTGAAAGCGGGAGGTTCAGGGAGGTCGTGCAGGTGAGTGTTGAGTTCGGCCCACGTCGTGAGTATGGTTTGGTCGTCCTTTTCTTGTGCGCCTGGCTGATGACCCCGGCCTGCCTTCTGGCCGACGAGGCAGTGCCCATCGTTGTCTTTGACTTCGAGCTTTACGACACCAGCCTGGAAGGCGAGGTCAAAGGCTTAAATCCCGATGAGCAAAACCGTCTCGGCATGATCAGCGATCAGCTGCGTGAACTGCTGGGCGCGTCGGAACGCTACACCATCGTCGACACCGCGCCAGCGGCCAACAAGATCGCAGAGGGTGGAAACTGGCAGGACTGTCCCGGCTGTGACGTCAAGATTGCCAAGCACCTCGGCGCCCGGCTCGCCGTCACGGGTCTTGTCCAGAAGGTCTCCAACCTCATCTTGAACATCAACATCTACGTGCGCTGCGTTGAGACCGGCAAGGTTGTGCAATTCGCCGGCGCCGACATTCGCGGCAATACGGACCAATCCTGGACGCGTGGCGTCTCGTGGCTGGTGCGCAATCGGCTGTTGAAAAAATGATGCGGGAAATTCCGCGCGCACTTGTCCTTTGCCTGGTCTGCATGGTGCTGTCCGCAATGTTCCCGGCAATTGCGCCGACCAACGTCGCGGCGGGCGAGAAGCTCACGGTTGGCGTGCTCAAGTTCGGCACGGTCAACTGGCAGCTGCGGACCGTCAAGGACCAGGGGTTCGATCAGGCTGTGGGCATCGATCTTGAGATCCTGCCGCTGGCATCGAAGAACGCAACCAGCGTCGCGCTTCAGGCGGGTTCCGCTGACATGATCGTGACCGATTGGATCTGGGCATTGCGCCAGCGCGCTGAAGGCGAGGACTTCGTGTTTGTGCCTTATACGCGGGCGCTTGGGGCATTGGTGACCGCCAAGGGCGTTACGATCAATGACCTCGGTGGTCTGAAGGGCAAGCGGCTCGGCATTGCCGGAGGTCCACTCGACAAGAGCTGGCTGATCCTTCGTGCGTCGGCGCTGCGGCACCAGAGCCTCAATCTGGCCGAGAGCGTTGAAATGGTCTTTGGCGCTCCGCCTTTGCTTTCCGAACAGCTGCGGACCGGCGGTGTCGACGCCGTGCTGACGTTCTGGCCATATGCGGCGCGGCTCAAGGCGGAAGGCTTCCATACCGCGGTCAGGGTCGAAGATGTCCTTGCCGGTCTGGGGATCAAGCGGCCCCCGCCGCTGGTTGGCTATGTGTTCCGGCAGGCTTTTGCGGAACGTTCGGCCGACACGGTCATGGGCTTCCTGGCGGCGATTGCCAGGGCAAACGCATATCTCGCCGAAGACGATGAAGCGTGGGAGAAGATCCGCCCATTGATGAAAGCTGCGAATGATGAGGAGTTCGAGGCGCTCAAAGCCGGTTACCGGACGGGCATCCCGCATGCCAATGGTGCAGGCGACATCGGCGGCGCCGAGAAACTGTTCCAGATCATGAAGGAACTCGGCGGTGAGAAGCTTCTCGGGCGCGCCGAAAGCTTCGACAGGAAGCTTTTCTGGCAACCGGACGGTGCGCCGGCGCAATGAGTTCCCGGGTGCGGCATGCCGCGGTATTGGCTGCTTCCTTTGCTGTGCTGCTGTTGCTCTGGCAGGTGGCCGCGTCGGTGCTGCAAACCCGCGCGCTGCCGGAGCCGGCACGGGTTTTCGGTGTTCTGGTGTCCGGCCTCGCCAGCGGTGAGATCACCTATCATGTGGCGATCACGCTCGGGCGGGTGTTCGTCAGTTTCATCCTGGCCATGATGATCGGGTCGGCCATCGGGGTGGCGCTCGGCCTGATGACCCGGACCAACCGGTTCTTCGACCCCTGGCTCATTTTGTTTTTGAACGTGCCGGCGCTCGTCACCATTATACTGTGCTACATCTGGTTTGGCCTCACCGAAGTCGCCTTGATCGTCGCCGTGGCCGTAAACAAGATCCCGAACGTTGCCGTCACCATGCGCGAGGGCGCACGCACACTTGATCGTTCCTATCAGGATCTGGCGCAGGTGTACGAGTTCGGCGCGTTGAAGACCCTGCGCCACGTTATCGTGCCGCAACTGGCCCCTTTCCTCGCCGCCTCGGCCCGTTCCGGGCTCGCGCTCATCTGGAAAATCGTGCTGGTGGTCGAGCTTCTCGGCCGCAGCAATGGTGTCGGTTTTCAGCTCCACCTTTACTTCCAGCTGTTCGATGTCCCCGGAATACTGGCCTACACGATCGCCTTTGTGATTGTCGTCCAGGCCCTTGAACTTGGAGCGTTGCAGCCTTGGGAACGGTATGCCGGCAGATGGCGGCAATGAGCAGCCTCATCGTCGACATCGAGGAAAAACATTTTGCCGTATCGAGCGATGGCGCGGACTGCGTGCTCAAGGATATCAAACTGACCGCCGATGCCGGGCAGTTCCTTTGTTTTCTCGGGCCGTCCGGTTGCGGCAAGACGACCCTTCTGCGCATCGTCTCGGGACTGGACCGCGAATATACCGGACGCGTTGTCCTGCCGGGCAAAGAAGGCGCCATTCCCCCCAAACTTGCCTTTGTGTTTCAGGAGCCCGTGTTGCTGCCCTGGCGCACGGTGCTTCAGAACCTCCACCTGGCGATGACGGAAGATCAGGTCGCGCGGGGACTGGCAGACCAACTCCTCGAGGCGGTCGGTCTCGGCGATGTCAAACATGCATTCCCCGGCATCCTTTCGCTGGGGATGAGCCGGCGGGTATCGCTGGCCCGTGCCTTTGCCGTCGAGCCGGACATTCTGCTCATGGATGAACCGTTCGTGTCGTTGGACGAGGCGACCGCGCAGGGGCTTCGGGAGCTTCTGCAGAAGCTCCTTTCCGAAAAGCCCGCGACCGTGTTGTTCGTGACCCATGACAGCCGCGAAGCCATCCGCCTTGGGCAACGGATTGTCGTGCTCGCGGACCGCAAGCCGACCAATATTGTCCAAGACCACGCGATCAATCTGAACGATCGTGATCGCCGCGACACCGCGAAGGTTGAAGCCCTGCGTCAGGATCTCGACGGAATCTGAATACGGCCTGGCTATTCCTTTGGCGGAACCAGACCTTGCGGTGCGTCCACAAAGCGGATGCGTGATGATTTAACGACAACACCTTCATCGTCCGCCACGACATTGCGGCCGCCATCCGTGGGTTCGATTTCCCCAATGACGGCAACGCCGCGTTTCAATCGACCCCGGGCTTTTTCGGCGCGCTCGTGCAGCACTTGTGAATAGGGCAGCTCATAGGCCCTGGGTGGCGTGGGGCCGATCCCGTGGTCCAAATCGCGCGCCCACAGAAAAATTGAATCGGGCTCGACGATTTCAATGGCCAGCAGATAGAGCCGCGACGGCAACTCATCGCTGCCAACCGGCCAGCCGGTGATCTTCGGGTAGGAGTTGTAGGTAATGATGCAAAGGCCGATACCCAGCACGGTCACCGCTGACTTCACCCATACGGTCCAGTTCGAATAGATGTGAATGCTCAAAAGAACGAGTGCGAGGCCAACATAGGCGAGCAAGAGGCCGATAATGCCTGTGGTGAATGTGTCCAGCGTCATAATCGCCTTTCAACCGGCATCAGAATGACACCAGCTTTTTCTCCAGAGTGTTGGTGTCGATCACTGTTCCGTCGCTTGCGAGCGTGAACCGCACGGCGGTCCGCTCGACCCCTTTGCGGGCCAGTTCGATCGATTTGTAGAAGACGATCTTGTAGACCGGATTGATCCTTGCGACGCGGACTGAGACATTGACCGGGGTGTTGGTTTCGGTTTCGTAGTAATGCACATTCACGGTGTACTCGCCCGCCACGACACCGCGAATTGCGACGATCTCCTGGTTCAGGGGATTGGCGACTGTTTCATTGCCGACCGTGAGCGTGTCGTTGAGCATGCCGCGGTCGTCGCGGTCGAGGTGCACGAGGCCGGCATTTGGGTTGCGGAACCAGGCGACGCTGCCTCTGGGATCTTCAACCCAGGTGTCGATGTCGTCGGGTGAGTTGTCGGCCCAGGTGACCGTGATGACGTACTGCGCATCGAGATCGACCGATGCTTCTTCCTTTTCCGGGTTCAGGAAGATAATCGCCAGAAAGAACAGCAGTATGAAGCCGATCAGCGTGTTGAACAGGAGATCGGTGAAGGGGTCCTGTGGGTTGGGCCGTAAGGAGCCGCGGCCTGATCCTGTGCGTATCGCCACTACCCGAGCCCAACGTCCAATATGCGGTTGCGTATCCGTATCAGAAGGCCGATCTGACGTTCAACGCTGCGGCTGAGGACGGAATACTGAACCCCAAGCAGGGTTCCGGCCACGAGGCCCGCGAGCGTGGTGTAGAGTGCTGTGCCCATGCCACCGCTCATGCTGATGAGGAGCGCCTGAATGTTGTCGCCAGTCGGCGCCGGGCCGTCGGCCAGGGCGCCGAGAATCAGGATAAAGCCTATAATCGTCCCAATCAGGCCAAGCCGGATCAGGATATCGACGAAGTACCAGCCGAGTTCGACGGGGCTTCGCAAGCGGTCAGCGTAGACTTCCAGAATGTAGGATGAGTCGGAGGTCCCGGCTGTGTCAGATGCATCTGCCCGGCTTTCACCGACAAGGTCCTGAATATAGGTTTGCACGAAATCCTGTGCGCCGTGGCTGGGCGAACCGGTTGGTCCGTCCGCGACCGACTGCCCGAACGCCGAGGCGTCGGCCCGCATTGTCTCCAGGCTTTGTTCAATGCTGCTCGAAGTTTGGAATATGAACCAGGCCGCATGACCGCTTGCGCACAGAAACGCGAGCAGAATGACCGATGTCAGATAACTCCGATCGGCTTCGAACATGGTTTGCAGGTAGCTGCGGTCCAGCACCACATAGAAGGCGAAAGCGACAATCCCGGCCTGCAGGAGCCAAATCTGCGCAAACTGATGGCGGTGGGATCGGGCGTGCTCCATCTTCACTCGCCGTCACCGTTTGGACGCAGTGACTCGATCGTCGGATAAAGCTGCCGCACCCGCTGCAGGTGCGTGGGCGTGATCTGCGCGCTGCCGGCAAGGAGCTTGATGTCGCCTTCCGCGACTTCACGGCCAGCGCTTCGCGCATGAAACAGCCAGGCGAAGGCGCGCATGGGGTCCTTGGACACGCCAAGGCCCAACACGTAGTGGCGTGCCATGTTGATTTGCGCATCCGTGTTGCCCTGAAGCGCGGACTCGAGATACCAGGTTGCGGCGGCATGTTGGTCGGTTGGACCGCCAAGTCCCAGATAGTAGAGATTGGCAAGCGTATTTTGCGCCCTCGCATCGCCGCCCCGTGCGGCTTGCTCCAACAGGTCCCTGGCAATGGAGTAATGGCCCGTCTTTATCGCCGAAGTGGCATCGGTTGGCCGCAGAGCCACGATGGTCGCGGCAATACCCGCACACACCAGAACAATGGCGGCAAACGCCACAAGTCCATGCCGGGACCTTCCGCCGTGTTTGGCACCAACCGCAACGGTGTCGGCGTCGGCCAGATCTTCTTTTTCAGGTTGTGTCGACATGGAAGCTGTAACTTTGCAACAGCGTCGGCTGCCACGCAAGAGAAGGGAGTGGGAACATTTCAATTGACCGCGATATGTGCCTTGCTATGGCCGCAAGACGGCGAAACAATGATTTGTGAACAGATGAATGCCGGCAGCGCCCGTTGGCCGGAGTGCTTTGAATCACGGCGCCCGCTGGCCGGCTCCGGCGGCGGTGCGCAGAGAGGAAATATCTTGAGGACATTTGCCGTACTCTGCACCGTGATTTTTCTGTCCTGCGCAGTGGTGGCGAGGGCACAGGATCTGATGAGCCACATCGATCTGACCTCGCCGGAGATGACTGAGGCGGAGTTCACCCGCGATCAGGTCGTTGCACTTCTCGATGCGGCAACACGTGACACTCCGGCGGACTTCACCGGCAAGAGACTGTCAGGCCTCGATCTGTCCGGGCTGGACTTCAAAGGCGCGGTGCTGAGGGCAGCGCGACTGAACAAGACAAACCTTGCAGGTGCCAACCTCGATGGCGCAATTCTCGACCAGGCCTGGATGCTGCATGCCAACCTCTCCGGCGCCAGCCTCAGAGCGGCAAGTCTGTTTTCCACGCAGATGATGCGGGCGACGCTTGATGGGGCGGACCTGTCGGATGCACGGATCACCGCAAACCTGACCAAGGCGAGCCTCAAGAAGGCCAAGCTGATGCGCGCCGACCTGTCGGCGGATATGAAGAACCAGTCGATGGGGCTGATGCGAGGTGTGCTGCGATCGGCTGATCTCGAAGGCGCCGATCTCACCGGGGCCAATCTCTCGCGGGTCGATCTTGAGTTCGCCTCCGTAAAGGGCGCCAATCTTGCCAACGCCAATCTGAGCGGGGCCGAACTCGGCGGCGCCAATCTGTCCGGCTCGGACCTCAGCGGCGCCAATCTTACCAGGGCGGACATCCAGGACACCCGTTTTCTGGACATCCTGGGTTTGGATGACATTGTCGGTCTCGATACGACCCGCCACCGCGGCTCCGCGATGTTCAATTGACGCTAACGGAGCGACACTGTCCTCGACTGCTAGACTCTTTCTTCTTCTTACGGAATCACTTGACCGGGTTTTCACGTCTGCCGACAAGGCACGGTTCACGCCGTGGTCTGGCTGACCACAAGTGGGCCGTAACGCGGTCAGTAGGCGTGAAAACCCGGCCTTCGGTGGGCCAAATCGGTCCGTTGTCAGCGTTGCGGCGCTTGCCCGATGCACCGCATCGAACGGCGCACCGCGCCTTGCCGAGTGAACCGATTTGGCGCCATCAAGCGTTTCCGCAAGAAGAAGAAAGGGTCTTGGTCGGTGCCAGAGCGATACCTACCGAAACAGCCGTTCGACGATGGCAGCCACGCGGTAAAGCGACATCTCGTCGAAGTGCCGGGCGATGAACATTGCTCCAATCGGCCGTCCATCGGATGTCTTGCCGGCCGGTACGGAAATTCCCGGGTGACCGGTTGCACAGGAAGGCGCCGTGTTGGGGATCATCGCAAAAGCACGTTCGACCACTTCTTCGCGGCTGGCGTGAGGTCCGGGGAGAGGGTTGGTGGCCATGGGTGTCGTCGGCATCAAGAGCACATCGAACTTGGCCAGGGCATCATCATATGCGGCTGTCAAAAGGCGGTTCAGGTTCTGCGCTTTTCCATAGAACCGCCCCCTGTGGCGCGAAGACATGTAATGTCCCATCAAGATGCCGAGTTTCAGCGTTTCCGACAGCTCGTCTGCCCGGTCCCGCCAGCGGGCATGGGCATCCAGCATACTCTCCAGAAAAACACCTTTCATATTGGTGCCATAGGCGTTCTGCCGCATCATCAGTTCAGTGGCGCCTTCCAGAAAGATTGGCGTCCAGATCGCAGCGCCCGCAGCATGGAGCGGGATTGAGACCTCTTCGACAGTGGTGCCGGATTTCTGAAGCGCATCACCAACTTCCCTGATACGCATTTCGATCTCGGCCTCCGCGCCGGGCTGGGCAAATCCTTCCGTTACAATACCGACCCGAAGCCGACCTGATCCCATTGACAGTGCTTGCGTGTAAGGCTGTGCGGGTGCTCCCGTTTGCCTTGGGTCGAGACCATCTGGACCGGCCATCACTTCAAGCATGAGGGCATTGTCCGCAACCGTGCGTGTGATTGGGCCCGCGTGATCCACTGTGAGCTCAACCGCGAAGATGCCGGTGTAGGGAACCAACCCATGCGTGGGCTTGATGCCGACGACGCCGCAGAACGAGGCTGGAATACGAATTGACCCACCTTGATCGCCGCCGGTTGCCATATCAACGATGCCGCCGGCAACCAGCGCGGTGGAACCAGATGACGAGCCCCCGGCATTGTGACCGGGAACCGCCGGATTATCGACCGGGCCGGATGCCGAGGTGTGACTGCCGCCGGATGCACAGTAATACTCGCATACAGCCTTCCCATGAATTTCCGCCCCCGCATCAAGAAGCCGGGTGACGATTGTCGCGTCCATCTCCGGCACATAGCCTTCGAGAATGGTTGATCCGTTGTGCATCGGCACGCCGGCAACGCAGACATTGTCCTTTATCGCCACAGTCTTGCCAGCCAGTTTCCCGCTGGTTGCGCCCTTGATTTTCGTCTTTACCGCCCACGCGCCGAATGGGTTGTCTTCAGGGCCCGGCCTTTGACCGGGTGTGCGTGGATACTTCACCGGCGGCAATGGCTCCGCCATGCCCTCCACGGCATCGTAGGCATCGAAAAGTCCCTGCATCAGACCCAGAAATGAGACACTGTCATCGTCGCTGAGAGTGAGGCCAAGCTCACTTCCCGCCTGCTGCAGTTCTTTTGCATCTGGACGCCGGATGGTCATCATGCCCTCGGACTTGGTTTAACCCACTGCGCGCAACCAGAGTTCCGCACCGCGCAAAGCGCATTAGATCACGTGCAAAGGAGGTCCGGTATCTGCGTTTCCAAAATCCACGCCGGCCGACCTGTGAGCGAACGCATTGCGTCTTTGTGGAAATCGGTAATAGTGGCAGCAGCAGTCCTCTTTTCCTGCGTAGGCCACTATGTCCATAAAGCACCTTCTGATTGTCGGCCATGTGCCCTCCCCCAACACGCAGCGGCTGCGTGATGCGGTTTTGCTGGGCGCACAACATGAAGATGTTTCGGGGATCGATGTTGTTTGCCGGTCGCCTTTCGATACCGGGCCGGCGGATGTCATGGTGGCTGAGGCGATCATCTTGGGCACAACGGAAAATCTTGGCTATATGTCCGGCGCGCTGAAGGATTTCTTCGACCGTATCTATTATCCCTGCCTTGAAGAGAAACAGGGCCTGCCCTATGCGCTCTATATCCGCGCCGGGATGGACGGAACAGGGACGCGGCGCGGTGTCGAAACCATTGTCACGGGCCTTCGGTGGCGGGCCATACAGGATCCGCTGATCTGCCGCGGCGAATGGGACGAAGCGTTCATCGGCCAGTGCGAAGAACTGGGTACGTTGGTGGCTGCGGGACTTGAAGCCGGCGTGTTTTAGGGGGCGTTCGTGCATTCCACGCCCCCTGCCCCCATATTTTTAATGTTCCCGGCCCCAAGGATATCTCGAACCACGCCGTCTTACGGTCAAATGTGATGCATGAGCAAACCGACCATGGTCTGATCGATCGCGCGAGGAGCGGCGATACCGAGGCTTTCTCACGCCTTGTCGAGCGCTACTACTCGACCGTGTTTCGTGTCGCCTACAAATGGTGCGGCGATCAGAGCGATGCGGAAGACATTGCTCAGGACGTGTGCGTGAAGCTGGGGCACGCGATCCGAGGATTTAAGGGTACGTCGGCGTTTTCGAGCTGGCTTTACAGGGTGACGCTCAACGCGGTGCGCGATCATCAGCGTTCGCGCCAGCGGCGAGTACAGAATGTCGCCGCCTTGGCGCTCGTCACCGAGACCGAATTCGTGCCCGATATGGAAACCGAGATGACGCAGAATCAACTGTGGACCATGGTCCACCAACTGCCCGACAAACAGCGTGACGCGGTCATGCTGATCTTCGGCGAAGAGATGAACCACAAGCAGGCAGCCGACATCATGGACTGCGCCGAGAGCACCGTCTCCTGGCACATCCATGAAGCGAAGAAGCGGCTTAAAGGCATGCTGGAAGGTTAGAGATGGACGATAAAGACCTCAAAGCCCTGAAAGACATCGAGGTTCCCGAGCCCTCAGGCGAGGCGCGGTCGGCCGCCTTGCAGACCGCCATGATGGCTTTTGAGGAAGCTGGAAAAAAAACTTCGACCGAGGCCCAAGGATCTGAACAAGGCGCGCGTCTTAAGACCACTTTCACCCGAACACCATGGGAGTGGATCATGGACAAGCGCATTTTGATGGGCACAGTGGCGGCGAGCCTGGTGGCGTTGCCGGTGGCGACGCATCTGATCTGGAATGACACCGACGGAACGTTTTCGCCCCCGACGACGATTACAACGGAAAGAAGCACCGAGGAGCAGCGGCAGGAAAAGAACGAAGATCCCAAGCCAGTGGGCCGGTTGACCGCCAAGCCCGATACGAGAACAGACGGTACAGTAAGTCAGCCGACCGCCGGTGCGGAGCAGCCCGCGACAGAGCAGTTCGCTGCCGATGAAGTTGCGACACTGCCTCCCCCGCCCCCCAAGCCGAAGAAACGGTTGGATGTTACCGCCAACGAACCGGCTCCGGTGGGCGAGAGCGAAGCAGATGGCATAATCGGCCTCTTCACACGCTCGCCCGCCCCATCTCCCTCGGACCAACCGCGTCTATATGCACGGCGCAGCGTTGAACAGACCCTGGCCCTCAAAGGTCAAAGGGAGCGAACCGTACAGCCTCAAATCATCCAACCTGCAGAAGAGAACCGCGACCGGCACGAGGCGACGACCGATAACCCGGTCAAGCGTGTCGCGCAGGAGCCCGTCTCCACTTTCTCCATCGATGTCGACACCGCGTCCTATTCCTTCGTCAGGCGCAATCTAGAAAACGGCGCCATGCCGGACCGGAATGCGGTGCGTGTCGAAGAGATGATCAATTACTTCTCCTATGACTATCCCGGCGCCGACACGGCGGCCGACCCGTTCAAGCCGAGTGTTGCGGTCTATCCGACACCGTGGAACGAGAACACGCTCCTGATGCATATCGGCATCAAGGGCCATGAGATCGTCAGGGCAGAAAAGCCGCGCTCCAACCTGGTGTTCCTGATCGATGTTTCCGGCTCGATGCAGTCGCAGGACAAGCTGCCCTTGCTCAAGAGTGCCTTCCGCCTGCTGGTGGACACGCTTGAGGCGGACGACACGGTCTCGATTGTCACCTATGCGGGCAATGCCGGCACCGTGCTGGAACCAACCAAGGTATCCGAGAAGTCCAAGATCCTGGCCGCCCTCGACAAGCTGCAGTCCGGCGGGTCGACAGCGGGCGCACAGGGCATCCGCCAGGCCTATGCGCTGGCCGAACAGGAATTCGACAAGGACGGCATCAACCGGGTGATCCTGGCCACCGACGGCGATTTCAATGTCGGGATCTCCGACACGGACCAGCTCAAGAACTATATCGGGACCAAGCGCAAGAGCGGCGTCTACCTCTCGATCCTCGGTTTCGGCCAGGGCAATTACAACGACCACCTGATGCAGGTTCTAGCCCAGAACGGCAATGGCAACGCGGCCTATATCGACAGCCTGCGCGAGGCTCAGAAGGTTCTGGTTGAAGAGGCCGGCTCAACGCTTTTCCCGATCGCCACGGACGTAAAGATCCAGGTGGAATTCAATCCGGCCCAGATCGCCGAATACCGGCTGATCGGATATGAGACGCGGGCCCTCAACCGGGAAGACTTCAACAATGACAAGGTCGATGCCGGCGATATCGGATCGGGTCACACGGTGACGGCCATTTATGAGCTGACCCCGGCCAGCGCCGTCAACAAGTTCATCGACGACCTGCGCTACCAGTCATCGGACACCGATGCCGAAGAAAAACCGGAGAACGCCACAAACGAGTTCGCTTTCCTCAAGATGCGCTACAAGCTGCCGGGCGAGAAGACGAGCAAGCTTCTGACCCTGCCGATCACCTCGGCCCTGTTGCAGGCGGATGTGGATACGCTTTCCGATGACATGCGGTTTGCGGCAAGTGTTGCGGCTTTCGGCCAGAAGCTGCGCGGCAATGCCCATCTGGTCGAGTTTTCTTACGACGAGATCATCCGCATCGCCTCAGGCGCGAGAAGCAAGGACGCCTTCGGTTACCGAAGCGAGTTCGTGAGCCTGGTGCGGCTGGCCAAGTCGGTCGATCCCCAAAACCGCTGACGACCGCAAGGCGATGGTCATGAGCGTGGCGTGCCCCCTCCTCTGGGGCGCGCTTCGTTTTGATCTCGCTGTTGAGGTCTCAATGCGCTGGCCATGCGCTCACGTTTTCGTGAACGCACGCGGCTTGCGACGACGCAACGCTGTGACACATTCTCTAAATCACTGTAGGACAGAAGACCAATTCGGGGGTGGTCAGTGTTGGACGACGAGTTCTGAAAATATGCTGGAACAGCATGCCGGCTCTCCGGTGTCGCAGCTGGAGAGCCTGAGTGAACGCGGTGCCTTCCTGGAAACCGCTGATCTGGCCAAGCGGCTGCTCAGGCAGTACGCGGCAGACAGTCTGTTGCTGGGCACCAACCCCGGCAACTACGATTTCTCCGTCATCACCTATCATCACGTCTGGGCCGTGGCGCGTAGTGGCGGAACCAGGCGCGCCTTGCAGCTTTATTCCGACTACCGCATGGACGAACGGAGCGACAGCAAGGCTCAGGGCCTCTACGCACGTATCCTGAAGGACCAGGCGCTTAAGTCCAGTCCGGACGTGCGGCAGATGGCGCTTGCGGTTGCGGCGGAGGCTTACGGGGCCGTCTACCAACGCCACGGCGGCCCGTGGCCGGCGGTCAATGCGGCGACGCTGCATCTCCTTGCCGGCGACAAGGCCGAGGCCGCGGAATGGGCTCAGAAAGTCTTCGCCGCCTGCGCCGAAGAGATGCCGGACGGCGAGTTGGACGGATACTTCCGAGCTGTTTCCATGGCAGAGGCCTCGCTCGTCATCGGCGACGTGAAAAGGGCAACGCTTGAGTTGTGGCGGGCCGGCACATACAGCGCCGCGGGATCTGCGACCCGCGCCACGACGCGCAAACAGTTGCGCTACATCTGCCAGGCAAACGAGCTTGAGCCGGATGTGCTCGAGCTGATCGATGTGCCGCGGGTGATGTACTATGCGGGCCATATCATCTCGCCCCCCGGAGGCGCCGGCCGCTTTCCCGCCGACCAGGAAGTGGTGGTCCGCGATCAGATCGGCCGGTATCTCGACAAAGGCGACATCGGATTTGCGTTCGGGTCGCTCGCCGCGGGATCGGACATTCTGTTCGCCGAAGCTTGCCGGGAACGCGATATCGACCTGCATGTGGTTCTCCCATTCGACAGTGTCGAGTTCATAAAGACGTCGGTCCGGCCGGCCGGCCAGGAGTGGGTCGAGCGGTTCTACGATTGCCTCGACTGGTGCACAAAGGGCGCGGAACGCGGGACCGCTTCGGTGATCTATGCGACTGACGGTGCGTTTCTGGGTGATGAAAGCCTGTTTCTCTACGGTGCCCAGTTTGCGATGGGTCTGGCCGCATTGCGGGCACGCAACCTCGATACAGACCCCCGCATGATCGCGGTGTTCGACGGCGCTTCGACCAAGGGCGTCGGGACCGATGGGAGCGTCGACATGTGGTCCGAGCTTGGCTTTGACGCGGACATCATCCAGATCGAGGGCGGGACCAAGTCGCGTTCGAAGATAAAATGGGACGTGGCGATCCCGGACGTGCCGGAGCGTTTTCCGCACGCAATCCTTTACGGCGATGTTGAAGGCTACAGCGAGCTGAAGGAAGAAGAGATCGCCCAGTTCAACAACACCATAATGTCGAAAATCTCGGATGTTCTTCGTTCTTACGACAAGAACGTGCTCTACAAGAACAGCTTCGGTGATGCGGTTTATGTGGTGTTTGAGGGCGCGTTGGCTGCTGCACGGTGCGCACTGGCGATCCAGAACGTGTTCAATGAGGCGGACTTCAAGGATTCCGAAACCGGCTCCAAATTGAGCTTCCGCCTCGGAGGGCACTTCGGGCCGATCTTCCACGGCACCGACTTCATCAGGGATGAACCGTCCTTTTTCGGTTCCCATGTCACCAAGGTGGCGCGGATCGAACCGGTGACCCCGCCGGGAGCGGTCTATGTGACCGAACCGATGGCTGCTGCGCTGGCTCTGTGCGGCAGTCACGAGATCGACTGCGACTATGTGGGCATCGTTGCCCTGGCGAAGAATTATGGTGAGTTTCGCATGTATGTTTTGCGCGAGCGTTAGGCCATGGACTCATAAATGGCTTAGGCCGCGTCCGCAACGGGGGTGAGATGCTGATCAGATACCCATTTTCGCGCCTGTTGACCTTCGTGGTCTTGTTTGTGGCACTCACATCGTACGCTCAGGCATTTTGCGGCTTCTATCTGGCAAACACCGACGCGGACCTGTTCAACAAGGTTTCCAAGGTCGTTATCGCCCGCGATGGCAATGAGACGACGATCACCATGGCCAACGACTATCGCGGCGATCCAAGTGAATTCGCCATGGTGGTTCCGGTGCCCGCGGTGCTCGACCGGGACCGGATCGCGGTGCGCGAGCCCGAGCTGATTGACCGTATCGACGCCTATACAGCGCCTCGTCTGGTGGAGTATCCCGATTTCGGCAGTTGCGCCCGGGACCTTCCGGCGCCGCTTGGAGATGATGAGCGGATCAGGACGGCGAATTCGTTGGGGGTAAGCATAGAAGTGGAATATGCGGTCGGCGAGTATGACGTGACCATACTGTCGGCGAAGGAAAGCCGCAGCCTTGAGGTGTGGCTTCTGGCCAACGGGTACAGGATTCCGCAA
>JAJFHL010000093.1 GCA_021775615.1 Hyphomicrobiales bacterium | reverse complement strand
CGAAGCCTACTATCTCGGCTACACGGGCCGTGTGCTCGACCCCGAGCTCGCCGCGGAATACCGCGCCAGACACCTCGGCATCTCCCCACCGCACGGTGAAGAAGGAAACGTTTAATGATCGCAGCGCCAAAGAGAACACGCAAGGGTGGCGGCCGTCGGATGCGGGCGGCGCGTGAGGCGGGACCTTCCCGGAGCGCGGTCCCAAATCCGGTCTACGCCAGGATGGTCAACCCCTATCCGCCAATCGAGCAGTTTTCCGCCGACCGCATCGACGCAATCCATGAAACGTCCATGGCGATGCTCGAGGAGATCGGCATCCGGGTTCTGAGCAACGAGGCACGCGCGTTCTACCGCGACGCCGGAGCGATCGTCGATGAAGACACTCATCAGGTCCGCCTCGGCCGCGACATCATCACGGATGCCATCTCGTCCGCTCCGGCAAAAGTGATGCTGCACAGCCACAATGCGCATCGCGACGTAACCGTCGGCGGCAACCAGATCGCCGTCGCAACCGTCGGCGGACCGCCGAACATTTCCGACATGGATGGTGGCCGGCGTCCGGGCACACTGCAGGATTTCCATAACCTCATGCGGCTGGCGCAGTCTTTTGACGTCATTCATATCCTCGGTCCCGCGGTCGAGCCGCTCGATGTCGCCCCGCAGATGCGCCATCTGGAATATGCCCATGCGATGGCGACGCTCAGCGACAGAATTCCCTTCGTTTACAGCCGTGGTCATGAAGCCGTGGCGGATGCGCTGGAGGTTGCGCGTATCGCACGGGGCGTCACTCCGGAGCAGTTCAGCAAGGAACCGAGCTGCTACACGGTGGTCAACGCCAATTCTCCGCTGCAGCTCGACGTGCCCATGTCGAGGGGCGTGATTGATTTTGCCCGCGCCGGACAGTTGATGATCCTGACACCCTTCACGCTTGCCGGCGCCATGGCGCCGGTGACCGTCGCCGGGGCGGTGGCGCAGCAAAACGCGGAAGCCCTTGCCGGCATAACGCTCGCCCAACTGGTGCGCCCCGGCGCGCCGGTCGCCTATGGCGGGTTCACGTCCAATGTCGACATGAAGAGCGGCGCACCGGCCTTCGGCACGCCGGAATATGTCAAGGCGGCCTTCGCCTCGGGCCAGCTTGCGCGGCGCTACGGATTGCCCTGGCGCTCCTCCAACGTCAATGCGTCCAACGCTCCCGACGTCCAGTCGGCCTATGAGTCTCAAATGGCCCTGTGGGGCGCGATGATGGGCGGTGCGAATATCATCATGCACGGCGCCGGCTGGCTGGAAGGCGGTCTCACCGCGTCCTACGAGAAGTTCATCATCGATGTGGAAATGCTTCAGGGCTTCGCCCAGGTGTTCCAGCCCGAACCGTGCGATGCCGACGCGCTCGGATTGTCGGCGGTGCGGGAAGTCGGCTCCGGCGGCCACTATTTCGGCGCCGCGCACACCCTGGAGCGCTACGAGACCGCGTTCTACGAGCCTCTCCTGTCCGACTGGCGCAACTTCGAGAACTGGAGCGAAGACGGCGCGGTGGACGCCACGACCAGAGCCAACCGGATCTACAAGGAGAAGCTGGCAGCCTTCGAACCACCGCCGATGGACCCGGCGATCCGCGAAGAAATCGATGCCTTCGTTGCCCGCCGCAAGGCGGAGGGCGGCGCCAATCTGGAAAACTGAGCAGGGCTAGATTTTTATCGACATCCAGCCGCCGCGCGCCCACAGCACCGCGACAATCGCCGTCATCACGAAGCGATAGGCGGAAAACGCGAGCCAGACGGCAAACAGCCCCATCCCCAGATAGGGGCCGACGAGCCACGCAAGCGGCAGGCCGAGCCCCCATTGCGTGGCGACCGACGTGACCATCACCGCGCGGGCGGCGCCGGCGCCATACAGCGCATTCATGAACACCAGCCCGGCGGCCTCCACAACCATAATGGCGCCGAGGAACCGCAGTGGTGAGACGGCCAGAGCGAGCACCTGCGGATCGTGAATGAATCCGGACAGAATCACTTCGGGCACCACAACGGCCGGCAATCCCAACAGCCCGAGGGCGACACAGGTGATTTTGAGCACGTCATAGGCCCATTGGCGTGCGTCTTCAGGATCTTTCCTGCCGAGGGCTTCACTGACCAGGGTCATGGCGGCCATGCCAAGCCCCAGGCCCGGTAGGAGCGCTACCAGGAAGAGGTTGACCAAAACGTTGGAGGCAGCGGTTTCCTGGGTGCCGACCTGGCCGATGATCCAGAACAGAGCCGTCATGCCGGCGGCAAACAGAAACTGCTGGATGGCAGACGGCACCGACAGACGCATCATGGACACCATGGTGTCGCGGCGCGGCACCCGATGAAAGAAACCGTTTGGCCGGGCCCACCGCCATGCCAACCCGAAGTAGATGGCGGTACCGATGCCGGTGGAGAGGGCCGTGCCGATGCCAGCCCCTTCAGCTCCCAGTTCGGGAAAGCCGAACTTGCCGAAGATCAGAAGATAGTTCAGCACCACATTGCACGCATGCATGACCAAGAGCGTGCGCAGGTAGAGCTGAGACAGGCTGACGCCGGTAAAATAGCCGCGGAACGAGAAGTTCATGCCAACCGCGACGATGGCCAGGCAGCGCGCCTGGAAATAGGGCACGGCGTCCGCGACCACCACGGGATCGCCGTTGATCATCGGGAACACGAAGGGGGCCGACACAAACGCGACCACGGTCAGCGCGGCGCCAATCAGAAGTGCCAGGAACAGGCCGCCGTTGAGCGGTACGGCGCTTTCATCTTTCCGCCCCTCCCCAATACGCCGGGCCGTCATGGCCTGCACGCCGGTCGCAAGTCCCATGATGGCGGCAGCCGCCATGAAGTTCACGAAGCCGGCAATGCCGACGGCCGCCAGCGCCGCCGGCCCGATGGCGCCAACCATGGCGGTGTCAACCAGATTGAGCACATTCTGCGACATCATTCCGCCGATGATCGGCAGCGCGATATGCAGAATGCGATTTCGGCGTGCCGGGGTCACAAGGGGAAATTTGTCCGAGAGGGCATCACTTGAAAGCAATCAACGATAGCTCTTTTGCAAAAAGTCGTCGAAACGGCCGAGGGCGGTATCGAAACCGAGACACCCCAGCCCGAGACGCAGGTTACGGTCGCCGCCGAGGAACAGCGCGCTGTGCGCGATCAGGAGTTTTGCATCTTGCAGCATGGCGTCGCTCAATGCCCTGGTGTCGCCCGGTCCGCGCCATTGCGGCCAGGCATTGACGCCCGCATCGGGCGGCGTCCAGCCGAACAGGTTGTCGTGTCGGGCGAAAAACCCGTTGGCGACTTCCGTATTGTCGGCAAGGATCGCCGAGTTGCGCGCAAGAATTTTCTCCTCATGACACAGGGCAAGTGTCCCGAGGAATTCACTCGGCGCGCCGATGAAGCTGTTGAAGTGAAACCGCAGCTCCTTGATGCGGCGCCGGGTTTCCTCGTCGCGGCAGACGATCCAGCCGATGCGCAGCCCCGGCACGCCCAGCGTCTTGGAAACGCTGTGCAATGACACGGCGCGCTCGTAACGGCAACACAGCGGCACAAAGAATGCCTCGCTCGCGGGCAGCCCGGCATAGATCTCATCTGAAATAAGAAGCGTACCGGATGCGCGAACGATTTCCAGAAGCTGTTCGAAATAGGTCTCGTCCGGCATGACGCCGGTCGGGTTATTGGGAAAATTGATCATGAGCCAGCGCGCCGGCCGTTTCAGCAACGCTTCAAGCTCGTCCAGATCGGGCAGCCAGCCGTTCTCCTCACGCGCTTGCCACTCGACGACCTCCGCGCCGCGCCATTGCGGCACTGTCAGATAGGTCTGATAGGCCGGTGTCTGCACAATCACCCGGTCGCCCGGCGCGATGAGCGACAGGGAAAGAGCCGCAAGGGCATCGTCAAGGCCCGTCGTCGCGATCACATCGTCCGCCGAAAAACCCTCATATCTTGCGGCAATCGCAGCGCGCAGCGCCGCCGACCCGTCAACGCCGGGATATCCAAGCGCCATAGCATTGAGCTTTTCCCGGGCGTCCGGTTC
>JAJFHL010000092.1 GCA_021775615.1 Hyphomicrobiales bacterium | reverse complement strand
TGGCTCATCCAGACCTGATGCGACTCTCCGACATTCCAGATGCCGTCAAACAGCACGCAATCCTCAACGACATCGACCATGGCACGGCCGAATTCGCGGTGATCGGAGAGCGTTATGCGGCCGCCCAGTTGCGAGACCATGGTCTGATTGCCGTAGCAGATGCCCATGACCGGCAGATCGAGACCATCGAACACTTCCTGCGGTGCGCGCGGCGTCGTCGCTTCGGTGACCGATGCCGGTCCGCCGGACAGGATGACGCCTTTTGGTCCGAACGCGGCGATGGAGGCTTCGGTGACGCTCTGAAACGGGTGGATCTCGCAATAGACCCCCGCTTCGCGCACACGCCGTGCGATCAGCTGAGTGACCTGCGACCCGAAATCGATAATGAGAATGCGATCGCTCATCTAATTTGTCCGGTTCGATGACGTCGTGGAAGATATGGCGGATGCGGGCGATAGAGCACCGGGCGGGCGCGGCGTCAATGCTGCATTAGACCGCATCGCGGCGCTCCATCACGGCGATGAAAAACCCGTCGGTTCCGTGGGTTTTCGGGGTCAGTTGCAGGAATTCCTCATTTGCGGAGACCGTCTCCAGCGTATCTGCGCCAGACCACGCTTCACGCCAGTGTATCAGCCGGTACGACGGGTTCTGATCGAGAAAGGCCCGGACCTGATCTTCGTTTTCCTGCGGCAACAAGGAGCAGGTCACGTAAACCAGCCGTCCGCCGGGGCGGGTGAGCGGGGCGCCAAGTGCCAGGACCTCGCCCTGCTCCTGGCATCTGCGTGCAAGAGCGTCTTCACTGAGGCGCCATTTTGCATCCGGCCGTCGCCGCCAGGTGCCCGACCCGGAGCAAGGCGCGTCGATCAGCACCAGATCCATGCGTCCTTCAAGTTCGACCAGCCGCGCCTCATCGCCGGCTTCCATCACCTGCACGTTGCGGGCGCCGGCGCGCTTGAGACGATCGAATATCCTGCGCAGCCTGTTGCGGTCCCGGTCGTAAGCGTAGACCTGGCCCTTGTTTTCCATTGTGCAGCAGAGTGCGAGCGTCTTGCCCCCTGCTCCGGCGCACAGATCCATGACCTGCGCGCCAGGCGTGCCACCGGCAATGAGCGCGGCAATCTGCGAGCCTTCATCCTGGACTTCGAACCAGCCTTTGCCATGGCCGGCCTCGGCTTCGAGATTTGGGTATCGCTTTTCGCCGACAGGCGCGGCGACGCGCAGGCCGAGTGGCGAAAAAGGTGTCTCGACGGCGCCAAACCGCGACAGCGCCCGCAGCACCTTGCCGCGTTCGGCCTTGAGCGTGTTGACCCGCAGATCAATGGGCGCGCGACTGCTGAGCGACGTCATCTGTTCCAGGACCGCAGAGCCGAAGGCCCTGTTGAACGCGTCCTCCAGCCAATCGGGAAAGTCTCCCAGGACCGACATCGAACCTTCGTCTGATGCGGGGCTTCGCAGTGCAGCCTGTTCGGCACCGCTCAACACGCCAGGTCCGTGTTCACGAGCGCACAACTCGGCCACCTCATCAAGCGGACGCCCCCAGGTCATCACCGCGACAGACAGAATGCCGAGCTTTTGACTGTCGTCATTCAGACGGGCGGCAAGCGAGCGGCGCCGGCGAAGGCAGTCGAAGACGAGATTGCCGATCACCGCGCGGTCGCCCGAACCGGCGAACCGGTGCGCCCTGCCCCAGTCACGCAAGGCATCCGCGGCGGGGCGGTGACGTTGCTCGATCTCGCAAAGGACCTCGATCGCGGCCTGGAGCTGGGCGCCTAGATGCATGGCGGCGGTGTCTGATCTGCCGTGTCGCCGAGATGGTCCCGCCGGGCCACGCGCTATGTGCCCGTGGGATAGTTGGGAGACTCGCGGGTAATGGTCACGTCGTGCACGTGGCTTTCGCGCAGCGAGGCGGATGTAATCTTGATGAATTCCGCCCGGCTGCGGAAATCCGGAATGCTCCCGCACCCGGTATAGCCCATTGCGGCGCGCAACCCACCGACCAGCTGGTGCAGCACGCTTCCAAGCGGGCCCTTGTAAGGCACCTGCCCCTCGATGCCCTCCGGCACCAGCTTCAGGGTTTCCTGAATGTCCTGCTGGAAGTAGCGGTCCGCCGAGCCGCGCGCCATGGCGCCGACCGAGCCCATGCCCCGATAGGCCTTGTAGCTGCGGCCCTGATAGAGAAACACTTCGCCGGGGCTTTCGTCGGTGCCGGCAAACAGGGATCCGATCATGGCGCAATTCGCGCCTGCCGCGATCGCCTTGGCGAGGTCGCCGGAATATTTGATGCCGCCGTCGGCAACAACGGGAACACCTGATTTGTCGGCTTCGCTGACGCAATCCATGATGGCGGAGAGCTGAGGCACGCCAACACCCGCCACGATGCGGGTGGTGCAGATGGAGCCCGGTCCAATGCCGATCTTGACCGAATCGGCGCCGGCATCGATCAGGGCCTTGGTGGCTGCCGCCGTTGCGACATTGCCGGCCACAACCTGAACAGCATTGCTGAGACGTTTGATGCGCCGGACTGTTTCAAGCACATGCGCCGAATGACCGTGGGCTGTGTCCACCACCACCAGGTCGACGCCGGCATCGAGAACGTGCTCGGCGCGATCCACTCCCTTGTCGCCTACTCCGGTTGCCGCGGCAACACGCAGGCGTCCGTGTTCATCCTTGCAGGCATCGGGATGCAGCTGCGCCTTCTCCATGTCCTTGACGGTTATCAGGCCGACGCAGTGGAACTCATCGTCCACGACGAGAAGCTTTTCGATCCGGTTCGAGTGCAGCAGCCGCTTGGCTTCCGCCATGTCCACGTTTTCGCGCACGGTGACCAGATTGTCCCTGGTCATCAACTCGTAGACGGGCTGTTCCGGCCGGTCGGCAAACCGAACGTCCCGGTTCGTCAATATGCCGACGAGTTTTCCGGTGGGGCCACCATTGGCCTGACGCTCGATGACCGGGATGCCGGAGATCTTGTGCCGGTCCATCAAAGCCAGTGCATCGGCAAGCGTGGCTTCGGGAGTGATAGTCAGCGGGTTGACCACCATGCCGGATTCGAACTTCTTGACCCGGCGGACATTCTCCGCCTGCACGTCCGGATCCATGTTGCGGTGGACAACGCCAATACCGCCGGCCTGCGCCATGGCAATGGCCAAAGGCGCCTCGGTGACCGTGTCCATGGCGGAAGAAATCACCGGGATATTGAGTTCAATGTCGCGGGTCAGATGTGTCCTCGTGTCGGCTTGCGCCGGCAGGAATTCAGACGCGCCGGGCTTGAGCAGCACATCGTCGAATGTGAGATATTCCTGGAACGAACCATCACGGGTCGCAATGGCCATGGCGCCAACCTCCTTGCGGTAAACTGAGCTGCGGTTAGTGCCGGGACCGATTCACCTGGCCACTGCAACAACGCGAGCGATTCTGCGGTTGGCGGTTGTGTTTATCACCACCCCGGGAAGAACGCAAAGACGCATTCCGCGTTTCAAACCGATTCTTCGCTACGCTTCCGGAAGCCCGTGGCAAGCACATAGAGCTCGGAGGAATCCTGCCGGCTCGCCTTCGGCTTGACATGCCGCACGGTTTCGAACTCGCGCTTCATCGCGTCGAGCAGTTCATGTTCGGCACCGCCCTGAAGCACCTTTGCCAGGAATGCACCGCCGGGCTGCAGGACTTCGCCGGCAAATTGCAGCGCCACCTCGCAGAGCGCCATGATCTTCAGGTGGTCCGTGCGCTTGTGGCCGGAGGCCGGTGCCGCCATATCGCTCAGCACCACATCGGCTCGCGCATCACCCAGTATTTCGCGGATCCTGTCCGGCGTTTCATCGTCAAGAAAGTCGGCACACATGAACTGCACACCGGGCATGGGCTCCATTTCAGTCACATCAACCGCCACCACCGTTCCCTTGCCCACATCGGCACCGGTGCGCTCGGCGGCGATCTGCGACCAGCCGCCGGGCGCCGCCCCCAGATCAACGACTTTGGCGTCCTCCACCAGAAAACCGTACTTGTCGTCGATTTCGATCAGCTTGAAGGCGGCCCGAGACCGCAGACCGCGGCGTTTGGCTTCCACGACATAAGGGTCGTTGAGCTGTCTTTCGAGCCACCTGGTCGACGACAGTTTGCGTCCGCGCGCGGTCTTGACGCGAACCTTCAGATTGCGCGCAGCGCCATGGTCGCGGGTGGAAGACCCTTTTGAAGATTTTCCTCGTGCCATCGGTCAGGCGCCGCCGCCATCGCGCTTCTGGTCGCCGGACTTGTGCTGCCTGTGCGCCCGATGACCGCGCCTGCGGGGGCGCCGTGTTTCACCACGGCCGAAGTTGCCGTCTTCCATCATCAGCTCGGTCAGTATGCCCTCACGCAGTCCGCGATCCGCCACCCTGACGCGTTCGCATGGCCAGTACTGCAAAATTGCGTCCAGTATGGCGCATCCGGCAAGCACGAGGTCGGCGCGGTCGGGCCCGATGCACGGGTTGGCGGCGCGCTCGTCATAGGTCATGTCGAGGAGCCGGTGGGTGACGGTACTGATGCTGTCATTGGTGATCCAGCAGCCATCGACCCGCGCGCGGTCGTAGCGCTCAAGTTCGAGATGGACGCCGGCAATGGTGGTCACGGTTCCCGATGTTCCCAGCATGTGATCGAGAGAAACAACGCGATTCCCGTCGTTGCCAAGGCGGGCGAGAAATTCGTCCATCAGCGGCCGCACTTCGGCAATCATCCTGTCGAAGACCGTTCGGTCGACTTCAATGCCGCCGTGGCGCTCGGCGAGCGTTACCACTCCAACCGGCAATGATATCCACTCGCGCAGTTCGTGACCGCTCTCAGACATGGTCAGATACATGAGTTCCGTCGACCCGCCACCGATATCGAAGACCAGAGCGTTCGAACTGTCGGCCTCGATCAGGGACGCCGAGCCGGCAACCGCCAGACGGGCTTCGGTTTCCCGGTCAATGACTTCCAGCTTCAGACCGGTCGACTGATAAACGCGTTCGATGAAATCTTCGCCGTTGGCGGCCGACCGGCAGGCCTCTGTCGCAATTAGGCGGAAACGGGTCACATTGCGCCGGGCCATCTTGCTGGTGCAGACTTTGAGCGCTTCGATGGTGCGGTCCATCGCGTCTTCACTCAGGCGCCCGGTGCGGCTCGCGCCCTCGCCCAGACGTACAATGCGCGAGAAGGCGTCTATGACGCGAAACCCGTCGGTGGCGGGCTTGGCAACGAGCAGGCGGCAATTGTTGGTGCCGAGATCGAGTGCACCATAAATCGGCGGGCGACGGTGCGAACGCCGCTTGCGGCGGCGGTGTGTCCTCTGCACGTTGCCGCCATGCGGGGAACTTTCCTGGGGCGCCGCGCCACAGGTGCCCGGATCATTATTGCGCTGAGACGCACTCGCACACGGGTTGCTGCCGGCAAGAGGCGCTCCGCCACTTGGCGTTTCGCCGGAGCCCGCAGGGTCCGGCTCACAATGCTTCGCGATGCCCCCCTTCGCCGCATGCGCGTTGGCGCGTGGTGCGTTCAAAGTTTCCTGCCCGGTGGCCGCGGTCCGCTCCCCGGGGGTACTCCCGGGGGGATCCTTGCGGATACCTATATCTCGTTATGTTAAGGGCAGTTTAACCATTTGAAGGCCCGGGTAAAGCAAACCTTGAGCCCTCGCCGTGACGTGGCACGCCTTGTGCACCGTTCACGGTCATGACGACGGATCAGATCACCCCTCTCGATGAGAAACTGCTGCTGGGCTGGCATTGCGGCCCGGATGCAGGCGAACGGCCGACGGCTGGAACCAACTCCACACGCGGCGACGCGGCTCACCGTCCCGGCTACGGATTTTTCAGGCTCCTGCTCGTTTTTTCGCTGTTTTTCGGGGTTCTGGCCATGTCGCCGTGGTCGCCTCTGCGCGTCACGCCGGCCCTCAGCATGGAGGCCGGCGGCTATATGTACCTGTCCGTACCGCTCAACGCGACTGAGCCGCAATTCGAGCAGACGGCATTGCGACTTGATGTAATGGGCGCCGGACTGCATGTGAATGTTCTCGAAATGGAACAGAGCACGGGCAAAACGCGGTTTCTGACCCGGAAAAACCCGCCGCGGAACTGGCGCCTCAAACGCCGCGCACTGCAGTACGAAAGCGGAAGCGCCGGCCACAAGCTGCTCAAGCAGGCGCCGCGGCGCAAAAAGGCACACCGCCGGGCATCCCCCGCACAGTCGGCGAAAGCACAATATCTGGCTCTCCTGAGGGCATATGAACGGGAAAGGTCGAGCACGCAAAAGCGTATGCTGTATCCGCAGCTGCTCGCCGCTTACAACCGGGCTCAAACGAAGCGCTAAGCCACCTGGCCGGAGCCGGTCCGACCCATCGCGTTACACAAATTCACGGTGCCGCGTTAACCTCGATTTATGTGTTTCCTTCTAGGGTTTTGCCTTGGGATGGGTACACCGGTGGGTCTGGTGAAGGGTAGTTTCACAAAGCACTCCGTTCGGCGCAGTTCGCTGCTGACCGAGTATTGCGACCGGATGGGTGATCTGGTGCTGCGGCACCGCGCCACCACGGCACTAGGCGCGGCGAAGGTCGATGCCGAACTGGCAAGCCGGGCGAAAACAGAATTCATCGCCAAAATGAGCCACGAGCTGCGCACCCCCCTTAACGCGATCATCGGTTTCTCCGAGGTTCTTGGCAATGTCGAGACTGCCGCAACGAAGCCGGCAAAGGTACCGGAATATGCCCGCTACATTGAGGATTCCGCGCGTCACCTTCTGTCCATCGTGAACAATATCCTCGAACTCTCCAAGATCCAGTCGGGCCGTGCATCGCTCAGCCTGGAAATGGTTGATCTCGAAGAAGTCCTGTCGTCATGCCTGATGCTGTTCCAGGAAACCGCGAAGGCCAATCAGATTGAAATCAGACAGGAGCTGTGGTCCGAGCTGCCGCTGATCGAGGCCGATATGGTCAAGGTCCGCCAGATCCTGATCAACCTGGTGTCCAATGCAGTAAAATTCACCCCGGCAGGCGGGCGCGTCACCATTACCATCAATCAGCAGGATGACTGCTGCGTCCGCCTGATCGTTCGCGACAGCGGCATCGGCATGTCCGCAGATGATCTTGATGTCGCATTGCAGCCCTTCGGGCAGGCCGATGTGGGCACCCAGCGCCACTACGAGGGCTCCGGGCTCGGACTGCCGATCGTTCAAGCGCTGTCGGCGATGCACCGGGGCTCGGTGCACATACACAGTGAGCCGAACAAGGGCACCACCGTAACCGTCATGTTGCCGATCGATGCGGCCTCGCGTTCCAGAATGAATTCTCCGCCGGCGCCGGTACCGTTTTCGAGCGCTGAAGACACCGACACAGCACTTCAATTGGAGGCCTGAGCAATGTTACCGAGTGCCGAAGGCGGGCACCTGCAAACCGACCCGGACACCACGTCGCCGCTTGGACGCATCGTCTCTGTCTCCGGGTCGCAGTCCGTTGTGCTTCTCCATTCCGTGGATCAGTCGCAACAGGACGTCGCGGCACCTGCGGAGATGGGAACTCTCGTGAAGATCGAGACGCCCGGCTCCATCGTGTTGGGTCTGGTGTCGGCATTGACCGTGCCGGTTCCCTCGCAGGACCCGACGGAAAGCGAGATGAGGATCATCGAGCTGGAGTTCGTTGGCGAGCTGCCACGCGGCGACGGCGGTGCGCTTCTTCCCTTCCGGCGCGGCATCTCGGCCTACCCGGCCCTAGGCGATCAGGTCTATCACGCAAGCAATGACATTCTCGCCATGGCCTATGCCTGCGACGGCGCCGACAGCGTCAAGCTCGGGACAATCGTTCAGGAACATTCGATCCCCGCGATGGCCAAAACCGACGACCTGCTGGGCAAGCACCTCGCGATACTGGGCTCGACGGGCACCGGCAAGTCTTGTTCCGTTGCGCTTCTGCTGCGCAACATTCTGCAGAAAACACCTAACGCCCATCTGGTCCTGCTTGATCCGCACAGAGAGTACGAACCCGCTTTCAAGGGTCTGGCGGAAGTGATCAATTCAGAAAACCTGACCCTGCCGTTCTGGCTTCTGACTTTCGAGGAAATCACGGAAATCCTGATCGGAACCCAGGCCGGACGGGAAACCGACATTGAGACACTGCGAGAAATGATCCCGCTGGCAAAGGCACGCTATGGCGCCAATCAGCGCCGGGTCGAACTGCGCACCATGTTGTCGAAGGCGGACCAGGAAGGCGTGATACCGTCCGTCGACACGCCGGTTCCCTATCGCATTTCAGACCTTATCGCGTTGCTTGAGGAGCAAATCGGCAAGCTTGACCTTCGCGGTGAACTGGCACCGTTCAAGCGCTTGAAATCCCGCCTGGAAACGATCTCACGCGATCCCAGGTATTCCTTCATGTTCGGCAGCCTGACGGTCCAGGACACGATGGCCGATGTGCTCGGCCGGATCTTCCGGGTCCCGGTCAACGGAAAGCCGATCACCATTTTCGAACTGACCGGACTGCCATCGGAAATCATCAACGTGGTGGTGTCCGTGCTGAGCCGCATGACATTCGACTTTGCCATGTGGAGCGCAGGGCAGATTCCGATAACGCTTGTTTGCGAAGAGGCGCACCGCTATGCGCCGGCGAACAGCACACTCGGTTTCGAACCGGCCAAACGGGCTCTCGCGAAGATTGCCAAGGAGGGCCGCAAGTACGGCGTTTCGCTGTGTATCATCAGTCAAAGGCCGGCTGAGCTGGATTCGACCATACTCTCTCAATGCGCGACCATTATCTGCATGCGGCTCACCAATGAGAAGGACCAGGAGATTGCCCGGGCCCGCGTTTCGGACGGGTCCGCAAGCCTGCTCGACGTATTGCCCTCACTTGCGACCGGTGAGGCGGTGGCGTTCGGGGAAGGCGTCGCCCTGCCGACGCGAATCCGGTTCGACAGACTGCCGCCCGACGCCATGCCGCGAGGCAGCACGGCGCGTTTTTCCGAAGACTGGCAGCGCGACATCGGCGATGCCGACATGTTGCACCACATCGTCGACCGCTGGCGCGCCCAGAGCCTTGGCATTCATGGCGAGCATGATCACGGCCAGCCCGCAGCGGCCGGACACGAGGAACTCGAACGCGTCGTCGAAGCCGCCGCTGATCACGCGGTTCATCCACCAGCCATGCACCAGCCTCACCCGGCAGCCGCGCAGCCCGAAGCGACACCTCCGCATCATCAGGTGCAGGCACAGCCGGCGCCTCCTGCACCGCTTCCGCCGGTAATGCCGCAGCCGCCGCAGCAGGCGGCCCCCGCCCCTGCTCCACCGACCGCCGCGGCCCCGCCGCAGCATGTGCCGGACGCCACGCCGGCAGCTCAACCCGTTCAAGCGGCAGCCGCCACGCAGCCGCAAGGAGAACCAAACGCCATGGAAATGGCGCGGGCGGCGCTTGAGAAACGCACCGCCGCAGAGCCCAATCAGCATCAGGTCAAGACGGGCACCACAGAGCCGGAACCACAGACAAGCCGCCTGGGCTTTCGGCCAACCGTCTGAACCGCAACACCCGTGCCCGGGATTAGGCATTGCAACGGCCGCATAACTGGGATATCACCCGGAAAATAGGGACATTGGGGAATAGTTTAATGGTAGAACGACGGGTTCTGGCCCCGTTAGTCTAGGTTCGAATCCTGGTTCCCCAGCCACCCTGCCAGCATAGCATGCGCGCATTGACGCTTGTGCCATCCCCCGCATCTTCTGACGTTCACCACATCGTGATGGCACCGTTGTCCCGGTCCACGGCGCATTGCTGTCGGTGGTCGTGCGCTACCGGACAGTTCAGGTGCAGACCATGACAGAAAATTCCGTACAGGATACACGACAAGGCAGAATTCTTCCCCAAGAGAAGGGCTTCGAAATACTCGGCATATCGTTGGCTCTTGCCGTTGTCACAATGGTCATCGCACTGCTCGTGGTCTGAAGACCGATTACCGGTTCCCTTTCGCGCTCAGGCCTGCCCGGCCTCGGCGGCAGCCTTGCGTCTGGCCCGCAGGCCGGCCGCGACCGGATAGAGCGCCAGACATATGGCAATGCCGATGAAAAGCGCCGACAGCGGGCGTTCGATGAACACCATGACATCGCCCTGCGAGCCGAGCAGCGACTGTCGCAACGAACGTTCCGCCAGCGGCCCGAGCACGATGGCGAGGACAGCAGGTGCCACTGGATAGTTCAGCTTGCGCAGCAGGTAGCCGACGACACCGAAGATGAACATCAACCAGACATCGTGCAGGGTCTGTTCCGGCACATATCCGCCAACCACGCAGAGTATGAAGATCATCGGCGCGAGGATCGTGAATTTCAGGGTCAGGACGCGGACAAAAACAGGAATCAGTGCCAGATTGAACAGAAGCGTGAACACGTTGGCGATGTAGAGGCTGCCGATCAGCCCCCAGACGAACTCGGGATGCTCGGAAAAGAGCAGAGGTCCCGGCCGCAGGCCCCAGATGATCATGCCACCGAGCAGAATGGCGGTGGTCGGCGAGCCGGGAATGCCAAGGGTAATCATCGGCAGCATCGAGCCTGTGGAGGCCGCATTGTTGGCGGACTCGGGTGCTGCCACGCCGACCACATTACCCTTGCCGAAACTGTCGGGATCCTTGGAAAACGTTTTGGCCAGCCCGTAGGACATGAGCGAGGCAGGCGTTGCGCCGGCGGCCGGCAGAATGCCGACGAAGTAACCGAGAACACTCCCCCACACGGTGGTCACGAAGTATTTCCTGACCTGCTTCAAATTCTCGATGAAGGATTTGAACGTGCTGGTCACCTTATGAACCTGGACGTCGCCTTTGGTCTGCTCGAGGGTCCACAGCATTTCGCCGATGCCGTAAATTCCTATCGCCAGCACCAGGAAGTTAACGCCGTGAAGGAAACCGTCGATGTCGAAGAATATCAGCCGCGGCTTGCCGGAGATGATGTCAAGGCCAATGGTGGCGCAGACCAGGCCGATGAGGATCGAGAAAACCGTCTTCGGGATGTCGTCACCGCCAAGCCCGATGAAGGTGGCAAAGGCCAGCACCATCAACGCGAACTCTTCCGTCGGCCCGAACTTGAGGGCAAACTCGGCAAGCGGCGGAGCGAACAGTGTAAACAGGATGACCGAAATCGTACCGCCGATGAATGACGCTATGGCAGCAGTGACGAGAGCGAGGTCCGCCTTGCCTTTCTGGGCCAGTGGCCGACCGTCGAAAACCGTAGCGACCGCCGTCGAGGCGCCAGGTATGCCCAGTGTTATGGAGCTCACCGCGCCGCCATACATGGCGCCGTAATAGACCGCAGCAAGGAAAATGATTGCGGCCGTGGGCGGCACCAGAAAAGTGACGGGAAGCAGGATCGCGACCCCGTTGACGGAGCCCAGACCGGGCATTGCGCCAACAAAGAGACCGATCAGGCAGCCGATCACCAACATCATCAGATTAATCGGCTCAAACGCCTGGGCGATGCCGGTCAGAAGTGGTTCTACAATCGTTTCCATGGCGCTAACCGCTCACGTCTGCTTCTTCAGGCCGTACTGTCACGGCGAAATGCATTGATGGCCATTGGAATGCACCCGACCAGGGGAAGTCCGATGAGCACCGCCAGCGTGTAGTAGAGCCCGCCCTTACCGTAAATGACGTCATAGAGCGGGTAAAACAGCTCCTCAAGGTAGCCCTTGGGCAGGGGTTTCTGGAGGATGGCTTCGAAGAAGAAGAACAACCAGGTCGGCGTCGCCAGCGTCAAGAACCCGGACAATGCCCAGCCGTGCCCGCCAAGCACCTTCAGGTAGAACAGGAGGAACAGCACCATCGAAAAATACATGCCGATGAAGTGCGATCCAAGGAGCAGGAAAAACAGGGCGACGATGGTTGTCGCAATGATGTTGAATTCCTGCCGCCCGATGTATGGCTGATCGGAATTCGATTCCGGCGTCGCCCGTGCGAACCAGCGGTAGATGATGGCGAGACAGCTGAGCAACATGCCGGCAGAGAGCCAGAATGGCCAGGCGCCGGCGCCAGGACCGGATCCGGGTATCCAGCCGATGGCAAGCCCATCGGCGCTCTTGTACATGAGCCCGATCGAAACCAGGGCCATGAAAACGCCCATGACCAGTTCGGCGGTCCGCACCGTCATCGCCTAACGTCCCTCATTGTGCCGGTTGAACTGAACTGTCGGGAATACCCAAGGTTCCCGGACGCAGATTTGGTCCGGACCTGAACCAGGCACACCTCTCCCAACGGCGCGCCAGTCACACACCATGCTCACGAAACCCAAGTGTCGAAGACGGGGCGGAGCCCCGTCTTCGCTTGTGATCTTGCTACTCAGAGGTCAGCGCGTCCGCTCCGACCTGTTCGATCAGAGATTTGTGACGCTTGAGCTGCTCGGTGTGGAAGGCCATCAGATCGTCGCCGGCCAGCCATTCGCTGCATTCAAGTCCATCGTCGGTGCAGAACTTCTGCCACTCCGCGGAATTGAACACCTTGCCGAACAGGTCAATGTACCAGGCCTGCGCGTCCGCCGACATGCCCGGAGGACCATTGATCGAGCGCTGCATGAAGTAGACAATGTCGTGCCCCAGCTCGCGCGCGGTGGGAACATCCTTGTAGGCAGCCATCCGCTCCGGTGTGAACTGAACCAGCGGCTTCGACTTGCCGGCGCGGTAGAACTCGTTCTGCTCAGCCGGGTTGTTGACGGTCGAATCGATGTGCTTGCCGATCAGGTTCTTGGCAACAGTGCCGCCGCCGGGGACCGGGATGTAGGTCACGTCGTAACCGAATTCCGCTTCCATCATTGCGGTCAGGATCGAGTCTTCCTGACCCGAGCCGGTGCCACCGACTTTCCAGTTCTTGCCGGCCGCTTTCACCTTGGCGACATAGCTGTCGAGATCGCTGATGTCTTTGGCATCGGCATGCACCCACAAGAGGAACGTGTCGAGCGCCATACGTCCGATCGGGGTGAACTTGGAGACGTCGACACCGAGATCGGCCTGGATCAGGGGGGTCGTATAGAAGCTGTTGAGAGTGACGAGAATGGTGTGATTGTCGCCAGACTTGTCCTGCAGATACCGCAGGGCTTCAGCACCCGACCCACCCGGCTTGTTGATCGGAATGAGCGGTCTCGGCGACCAGCCCTTCTGTTCGATCAGTCCCTGGATGAGGCGTGCAATTTGGTCGGCTCCGCCACCGGTGCCGGCCATGATGATGAATTCAACGGGTTTCTTTGGCTGCCAGGCCGCAACGGATTTCGAAACCGAAACCAGCGACACGGCCGCACTGACGCCCAGCGCCACGACGACGCCAAGCAGTAGTTTGGTAATACGCATGTTATTCCTCCCAGAAAACGTGTCCGTTCCGAAACCGCTGCACCGGTATGGTCGGTGTCTGCCGGAACAAAACAACTCGCTCGTCCCCGCAAGAAAGTTTGACGGTCAGGTGCACGCCATTTTTTCTGTGGCGTTTTGTATACCACAGATTACACCTTAACAGATTACGGCACGAGTTCAACGAAATTGCGGTCCGCAAAGCGTGGGAAACATCACTATTTTCGCTCAAACCGCCGCGGCCGCATTTCTGACTACCAGTCGAGATGAAACGGAATCGACCCGAACCGCACAGCCAGTGCGATAAGGTGGAGGGACCGGTCACATACCGTGGGGTCGGTGATTACTGCAGCCAATCCGGCCGCCCGGTCGAAGCCGCCGGCCCGTGCGTCTTGAAACGGGCTAACCACTTGCGTGCGGTACGCGAGCACACGCCTGCCGATCGCGCCGCGGCTTCCGGTGTCTGGCCGCTCAGGATCTGCCGCACCATGCGCTCTCGACCAAATGGCGTCAAACGGGCATTCTTATGGAT
>JAJFHL010000091.1 GCA_021775615.1 Hyphomicrobiales bacterium | reverse complement strand
TGAATGGTGTCGTGCAGTCCCTTGAACGTCATGGACAGGGGCACCTCGACCTCGCGCCAGGGCGCCGGATCGAGATCAAGAAGCGTAATGCGAAGCCGTGCTGCGTCAGGAGAAGTGGTCTTGGCCATGACAAGTACCCTTCTACGGCCGAACGGAATAACGCGAGTTAAGCTTCAACGGTCGCAGGTGCTCCCTACCGCGTAGGCACGGGCTCGTCACCACGATAGTCATAAAACCCGCGCTGGGTCTTGCGCCCAAGCCACCCCGCCTCGACATACTTCACCAGCAGCGGACACGGCCGGTACTTCGTATCGGCCAGGCCCTCATAGAGCACCTGCATGATCGAGAGGCAGGTGTCGAGCCCGATGAAGTCCGCCAACTGCAGCGGGCCCATCGGGTGGTTGGCGCCGAGCTTCATGGCGGTGTCTATGGCGTCCACCGTGCCGACGCCCTCATAGAGCGTGTAGACCGCCTCGTTGATCATCGGCAGGAGGATGCGGTTGACCATGAAGGCGGGGAAGTCTTCCGCCACGGCGACCGTCTTGCCGAGCGAGGAGACGAACCCCTTGGCGACCGTGAAGACCTCGTCTGCGGTGGCGATGCCGCGGATCAGTTCGACCAGGTCCATCAGCGGGACCGGGTTCATGAAATGGATGCCCATGAAATGCTCGGGCCGGTCGGTGGTTGCGGCCAGGCGGGTGATCGAGATCGACGAGGTGTTCGACGCGATCAGCGCGCCTTCCTTCAGGGTCGGGCACAGGGCTGTAAAAATCTGGCGCTTGACCGCCTCGTCCTCCACCGCGGACTCGATGACCAGGTCGCAATCGCCAAGATCGCCGAGCGTGGCGCCGGCGCTGATCAGCCCAAGCGCGGTGTCGCGCTGGTCTTGCGTGATCCGGTTCGATTTGAGCTGACGCGCAAGGTTGCCGTTGATCGTCGCCAGCCCCGCCTCGATGCGTTCATCGGAGACGTCGTTGAGCGCGACGTCATATCCCGACAGCGCGCAGACATGGGCGATGCCACTGCCCATCTGTCCCGCGCCGATGACGCCTACCTTGCGTATTTCCATCTTGCTCGTTTCTTTCCGGCTCAGATTCCGGACGCCATGCGTAGTGAAGTCAAAAGGTTGCGGCGTAGTTTCATGAGGAGTGTATTTTTCCGGCTCCGGCCCGCTCCCCCTGCCAACCTCCCCAAGGGTATCCCGTCATCGGGAGATTGGGAGGGGGAGTGGGCCGGGACAGATCCGGTTTAAACACAACCCGCATTAATGCTGCGCCGCAACATAATGCATCAATAGCCGGCTTTTTCAAGCTCCGCATCCAATTCCGGCACCGCCTTGAACAGATCGGCGACGAGACCGTAATCGGCAACCTGGAAAATCGGCGCTTCTTCGTCCTTGTTGATGGCGACGATGACCTTGGAGTCCTTCATGCCGGCCAGGTGCTGGATGGCGCCGGAGATGCCGACGGCGATGTAGAGGTCGGGGGCGACGACCTTGCCGGTCTGACCGACCTGGTAGTCGTTCGGCACGAAGCCGGCGTCGACCGCCGCGCGGGACGCGCCGACCGCGGCGCCGAGCTTGTCGGCGATGGCCTCGAGCATCGGGAAGTTGTCGCCGGACTGCATGCCGCGGCCGCCCGAGATGATGACCTTGGCCGACGTCAGTTCCGGGCGGTCGGACTTCGACAGCTCGTCCCTGACATATTCCGACAGGCCGGTGTCGGCGGGGGCGGCGATGGATTCCACCGGAGCCGAGCCGCCGGTTTCGCACGAGCCGTAGCCCGCCGTGCGCACGGTGATCACCTTCTTGGCGTCGGTCGACTGCACGGTCTGGATGGCGTTGCCGGCATAGATCAGGCGCTCGAACGTGTCCGGGCTCTTGGTGGCGATGATTTCGGAGATCTGCGGCACGTCGAGGGTGGCCGCGATGCGCGGCATGCAGTTCTTGCCCGACGTCGTCGCCGGCGCGATCACCGTGTCGTAATTCTCCATCATCGGGACGACCAGGGCGGTCATGGCCTCGGCCATCATGCGCGGGAACTGGGCGTCGTCGCAGACCAGCACCTTGGCGACGCCGGAGAGCTTGGCGGCTTCTTCGCCGACGCTCGCGCAATTGTGGCCGGCGACGAGGACGTGAATGTCGCCGCCGAGATCGGCCGCCGCCGTCACCGTCTTGTGGGTGGCGTCTTTCAGTTCGGTATTGTCGTGTTCGGCAATCAAGAGGACCGACATCAGATGACCCCCGCTTCGTCTTTGAGTTTGCTGACAAGTTCTGCGACCGTTTCGACGATCTCGCCGGCCTTGCGCGTCGGCGGCTCGGTGGTCGAGACGATCTTCAGGCGCGGCGTCACGTCGACGCCGTAATCGTCCGGCGTCTTCTCGTCGATCGGCTTCTTCTTCGCCTTCATGATGTTGGGGAGCGAGGCGTAACGCGGCTCGTTGAGGCGCAGGTCCGTGGTGACCACGATCGGCATCTTGAGCTTCACCGTCTGCAACCCGCCGTCCACCTCGCGGGTGACTTCGGCATGGTCGCCGGCCAGCTTGATTTCCGAGGCGAAGGTGCCCTGGGCGCGGCCCAGAAGCGCCGCCAGCATCTGGCCGGTCTGGTTGCAGTCGTCGTCGATCGCCTGCTTGCCGAGGATGACGAGGTCGGCGCCTTCGGCCTCGACCACGCCTTTGAGGATCTTGGCGACGGCGAGGGGCTCGACGATCTCGTCGGTCTTGACCAGGACGCCGCGGTCGGCGCCCATGGCGAGCGCCGTGCGGATGGTCTCCTGGGCCTGCTGCGGGCCGACGGAAACCGCGATGATCTCCTCCGCCGTGCCGGCCTCCTTCAGCCGGATCGCCTCTTCCACGGCGATCTCGTCAAAGGGGTTCATGGACATTTTGACGTTGTTCAGTTCAACGCCGCTGCCATCCGCCTTGACACGGATCTTGACGTTGTAGTCGACGACGCGTTTGACGGGGACAAGTACTTTCATCCGCTTAAGCTCCAAGGGACGGGGGCGGGGTCTGAGAATTCACGCATTCTCTCGCCGGGGCCCCGCGTCGGGTTTGCCCGCAAAATCAAATTGGTTCCGCTCTTAAGTTGTGAGATTCAACCCAAATTTGCCCGCGGACCCAATGGTCCGCAATTGTGGGTCGGGAAACTAGATTGCCCCAGATGTGGAGTCAATCTCCGAGCGTTGCGGCGCGGCGGCGTTTGGCTGCGACGTTGCGTCTCAAGGGTTGGGCGTCTCAGGGGTCGGGCGCCTCAAGTGGGCTGGCGGACGCCGTGGTGGGTGCGCATGATGAAGACCAGCAAGAGCCCGGCGCCGAAACCGCCGATATGGGCCCACCAGGCGACATTGCTCTGGGCGTCCGACAGATAGACCTGGAAAAGCTGCCAGACGATCCAGCCGCCAAGCGCCCAGTAGGCGGGAATGCGCAATGGTATGCGCAGAAGGATCAGCACCCAGACCCGGGCCCGCGGATAGAGCACGAGATAGGCTCCAAGGACGCCGGCAACAGCCCCGCTCGCGCCGATCAGAGGCGCCGCCGAGCCGTCGCTCATCAGCGCATGCGCCCCCCCGGCGGCAACGCCGCAGGCGAGATAAAAGAACAGAAACCGCCAGTGCCCCATCGCGTCCTCGACGTTGTCCGCAAAAACCCAAAGGAAGGCCATATTTCCGATGAGATGCATCCAGTCGGCGTGCAGGAACATGTAGCTGATGAGCGTCAGGCCTTCGAAAACCGGTGTCGGGGGATAGACGGTCGGCTTGGAGGTGAGCAACTCGAGGGGAACGACGCCGTAGATCGCCGTGTTGACCTGGGCGGGCTGGCCGGAGGCCTCGTAGTGCACCCATAAGAAAAGGACGATGTTGGAGACCAGGAGCGCGATCGTGACGATCTGAAACCGGATGACGTTGAGCGGATTGGTATCGTGGATCGGGACAAACACGTGCCGTCTTCCTTAAAGCGCTGAAGGCGATGAACCCATTCTAACGGTTTTCGCCCGGTTTCCAAAGCACGTCCTTGGCGCCGTTGCCGTTGGCGTGGCGCGAGGCGGCGAAGAAGAAGTCGGACAGGCGGTTGATGTATTTGAGGGCGGCACCGGAAACCTCTTCGCCCTCGATGCCGGCCAGCTCGACCATGCGGCGCTCGGCGCGGCGCGACACGGTGCGGCAGACATGGAGCGCGGCGGCGGCGGCCGACCCGCCCGGCAGCACGAAGGAGCGCAGTGGCGCGAGTTCGGAATTCAGCTGGTCGATCTCATTTTCGAGGCGCTTCACCTGGTTGTCGGAAATGCGCAGGGGCTCGTAGCCCAGGTCCTCGCCGGTGTCGGGGGTGCACAGATCGGCGCCGAGATCGAACATGTCGTTCTGGATGCGCTCCAGCATGGCGTCGAGCGCCGCA
>JAJFHL010000010.1 GCA_021775615.1 Hyphomicrobiales bacterium | reverse complement strand
GCGCAAAGCCAAAGGCCGGATCCGGTTTCTCTACACCGGGGGCTGCTGGCTGTACGGGGCGACCGGAAACACGGTGGCGACCGAGGAAACGCCCCTCGACCCGATACCGTCATTCGCCTGGATGGAGGCGAACGCCCGGATGGTCGCCGGTGCGCCAAACCTGAACGCCACCATCGTGCATCCCGCCATGGTCTACGAACGCGACGGCGGCGTGCTGTCGAGGTTCCTTGCCTCCGCCGAACGCGACGGCGCGATCGAAGTCTGGGGCTCCCTGAACACAAGGTGGCCCGTGGTGCACCGCGAAGATCTCGCGACCGCCTATCGAATACTGATGGAAGCGGATGCGAGTGCTGATGCCTACAACGTTGCCGCCGAGCAGGGCGTCCGGGTGGCGGACATTGTCGCCGCGATCCAGCAGCGCCTCGGTTTGACCGCAGATCCCCATGTGCGTACCGTGCAGGACGCCATCGCCGAGCACGGCGATTGGGCCGCCGGCCCGGCGCTCGACCAGCAGATGAGTGCAGAGCGGCTCATCGGCACCACCGCATGGCGGCCGAAGCACACCAGCATACTCACAGCGATCAGGTAAATGTCACAAGACGGAACTCCGGCGCCCGGCCCCCAAAAGCGATCCATCACCATCGCCGGCCACAGCACCAGTATCTCACTCGAAGCGGAATTCTGGGACGCTCTGCGCGATATCGCACGTGAGCAGGGCCGCAGCCTGACGGCTCTGCTGCGCGACATCGATGCCGGCCGCGGCGAAAGCGGCCTGTCTTCGGCGGCGCGCCTGTTCGCACTGAACTACTTTCGCCAGCTCGCCGGATCATCGGAGAACAGGCTCTCCTGAGCCGCCGGCGTCCGCCCGCCGGGCGTGATGTCCACCGGCCCGTCTTCCAGGTCTTCGGCATCGGGATCGATCGGATCAAGCGCCAGGATGTCCACGTCATAGTCTTTGACGAGAGGCTGGTTCAACGGCTGCAGTTGCTCGGGCTCCGGCAGTTGTTCAGGCAGGGGCAACTGATCGGTGCTGGAAGGTTCGGGCGGTATGCGCGATATGATCTTGGTCGACTTGGGCTTGGTTCGCGGTGCCGGTGGCAAGGGAACGGCGACATTCGGCTGCGTGATCACGCCGGTGTGCGCCGGCTTCGCGTCATTCGGCGTTTCGGCGGGATCAGGTGCATTGGCGCGCTTCTGCCGCGCCAGACGGTCCGCCTCTGCCTTTCTGCGGGCTTCGGCCTCAAGCGCGGCCCACTCCGCCTCCTCGGCCTTGCGGCGCTCCTCGGCCAGCAGTCGCTCTGCCAGCAGCCGTTCCGCCTCACGGCGTTTTGCCTCGCGGCGCTCTGCTTGGAGCTTCGCCTCTTTTTCCATTTCCTCAAGGCGCTTGATACGCTCTTGCTCTTCACGCTGAAGCTCTTCGAGCTGCTGCACACCTTCGGTCAACCCCTTGACCACGAAAAACGACCGCAGGGCCGCGGTATCGTACGTACGCACCGGTTCAGCCGCCGGACCCGCCAGCAGGACGGTCAGGGGCGGCGCCGTGGGAAAGGTCTTGAGCGCAATGGTCCACTTGCTGTCGAGGCGCCAGGACGGAAGGTCCAGCATTCCGCGCACGCTGCCCGTGGCGGCCGGGCTCTCGATGTCTGCAGGTTCAAACCGGGCCACACCGTTACTGACCTCAAACGCACTGGTCAGGCCGGCAAAGGTCATCTGCCCGTCCACCAGGGTGTCGCGAATAATCCCGTCCAGTTCGCTCGCCGATGTCGCCTGCTCCAGGGCCTGCGAAAACGAAACCGGATTGATGCCAAACAGCGCCGCATCATCGATCGTCAGCGTTCCGGCACCGGTCAGGGACGACATGAACCCGATTGGGCTGCGGCCGATCCCCTTCAACGTGCCGGCCAGTTCATAGCGTCCGCTCAGTGGCGCCTGCCCGTCCGGCGAACCCAAGGTCGATGCGAAACCGGCGTCCTGCAATGTGAATTCAGCCTGCATCGACAACTGGCCATTCACCGCGCTCAGCCGGGCATCGGCATTGAGCTGTCCGCCGGCGAACGCGCTCTTGAAATGCTCAACATTGACCGCCCCTTGCGTGACCGTTACGTCCGCCTGCATCTGCGCCCCCGACGCTCCGCCGAGCAGGGTCACGTCCCCTGCACGCACAGCGAGATTCAGGTCGATGGCCTTCAAGAGGCTGAAGTCGAACGGTGCGGCGCTCCATGCCGTTCCCGGCACGCGCTGATCTCCCTGCCGATCTTGCGGCGGCCCGGATCGTTGCGACAAGAGGCGCGCAACGACCCATGGCAGGTCGACCTTCGCGACCGTCAGGTTTCCATAAAGTTTCGGCTGCGCGCCGGCCAGTTCGATCGTGCCGTCAAGTCCGACGGGGATGGCGGAAATCCGGCCGCCAAGCCCGGTGATGATGAATTCACCGTCACCGCCCGACACAAGACCCTTGAGGTCAACAGGAACCGGGACCGCCGGTTCCCCATCGGGAAGCAGCCCAAGCGCCTGAAACAGCTTGGATGCGTCATCGGATTTCAACGTCACTTCACTGTCGACCGACAGCGTATCGCCGGACTGCGTCATCAACCCACTGACATCGAGCCGCGCATCGAAGGAGTTCACCACGAGGGCGCCGCCAATGCCCTTTGCCAGCGATCCCGACAAGGACACGCTCAACGTGCTTGCATCACCGTCGCCGGCCACCGCCGCGGGCGGCTCCAGACCCAGAAGCCGCATGAACATGTCATTGCCGTCACTGGAAACCGTTCCGTCCAGCTTGAGACTGCCCAGTTCGAAACTGGCCCAATCGCCCTTATAGGCGGCCGTAAGCTGGATCTTGGCGCGGTCAACATCGCCTTCGACAGTCGCCGCGATGCGGCTCGCCCCATCAACTCTTTCGGAATCCAGATCGATATGAAGGTTTACCGGTGTGGTCTCGCGAAACAGGATGCTCGCCAGCTTATTGTTGGCCAGTTTGAGGCGTCGGATGGGAGGTATCTCGAACAGCCGGCCCGCACTTTCACTCTTGAGGTCGGCGGTCAGGCTTCCATGCGGAGTTCCGCCCCGCCAATCCACCGCACCGACCAATTCAAAGTCCGCTCCGTTGAAGCCGCGAATGTTCGCCTGTTGCAGTATGAGCGCACCGTCTCTAACCTCAAGCGATGCCTTCAGCGCTTCGCCTGTCAGGCGCCAGCGCCGGAACGCTCCCGATTCAAATACGAACTTGCCGTTGAACGCGGAAAGCACCTTTGGACTGATGCCGGCAACCAATGCAGCAAACGGATCGTTCGAGGCATCCGGTACGTTATTTTCGGTCGACACGGTCAGATAGCGATCGAAGTCGACATTCGCCAGGACCACATTACCCAGGATCTCAGGCCGATCGCCCGGCACAACGACAACCGCCCCCTGTGCCGTGGTTCCGTCGACTTCGAGCAGCGCCTGCCTGATACCGACGGAGCGGCTGTCGATGGCAATCTTTCCGGTGACCGTCGCCTTTCCCCTGAACGCCCTGGGCGCCGCGGCAAGCCCATTGGCGATATCCGGAAGCGCCCAGGTAAGGAACGCACGCGTATCGCGTGACGCGAGCCGCACGTCGCCTTCGAAGCCCGGAATTCCGGATCGGACAGCAAAGGTCAGACCGGAAAGCTCGACCTCGCTCCTTCCCGGCAACACGCCACCGACATGGGAGAACGTAAGGGTTTTTCCCGTTACGACCGCCCTGATCTCTGCGGCTTCCACGGTTTCCCCACCGATCGTCAGCGCATTGGCCGCAAGGCGAATGCCACCCTTGAGGTCATCCGGCGCTGCGCCGACGAGATCGGCGATCGTATTGACGAATGCAAGCCCCGGCACCAGATCCGCCGGCGTCAGGCCGGAGCGATCAGCAAGACGGTCGAGATCGAAATGCCTGGCATTCAGGTCGACATCGAGGCCAAGCACGTCACCTAGCGTGATGTGCACCTGGCCCTCGATGACGCTGCCCGGCTGCGCCTGGTCGACGAGAAACTCAATGCCCGAGAGCGAGATTTCGGAAAAGCCGGCATCGACAACCGCCTTGAACGAGAACGGCAGTCCGACTTCGGCCGGATCGAGCGGCAGTGCGTCTTCGACCAGTTGCGGCAGATCGCGCGATATCCTGAGCTTTCCATCGAGCCGCGCGTCGGCACCGGCGCCTGTGAATTTGCCGTCGAAACCGTAGGTCGGCGTGTACTCCCCGTCGGGCTCCAGCGTCAGACTGAAACGCATGTCCCCGGCACCCACGCGCCGGCCGGTCTGGAGCGACACGTAAAGGAGCTTTTCTTCATGGGTGACCGTGCCGCGAACGCGATAGGGGCCAGCAAGCGATGCGGCCGCGATTTCGAGAAAAACATCCTCTAGCCGTGCGGTCCCGCCGCGGGTATGGTCGCGCAGCACAATCACGCTGTCGGAAATCGTCGCCGAGGCAACACCGATGTTTTCCAGCGACAGAAAATCAGCCAGGACGGCTTTCGGACTGAAGTTCCAATTGCCGCCGGTATCCTTCATGTGTTCGAATTCGAACGTCGCCCCTTCGAAATCGAGCGACGTGACTTCAATCTTGCCTTTGAGCAGAGGACTGAGCGCGAGGCGCAACTCAAGACTGTCGGCGCTTACGAAGGTTTCCACCGAGGCGCCAGGCGCATTGGCAATGCGCAGGCCGCTGACGCTGATCACCGGCGTCGGCAAGATCTGGATTCGCACCGGCCCCTCGATCCTGACGTCGCGGCCGGCGATGTGCGAGCCATAGCTCTCCAGCTGCGCGCGGTAGTTCGACCAGTCGATGAACATCGGCGCGATCAGCGCGGCAAACAGCACAAGCACCACGGTCACGCCGAGATAGAGCAGCGGCGATCTCATCGCGGCACGCTCCTCCCCGGTCCGTCGGCGGTGGAGCCCGGCCGAACCGTTCCAGTAATGTGGTCATGTCTCATTCGACTCAGCACACCCAAGTGCTCCGCCTGTTCGCGAACGCACGGCATTTCAAAGCAGAAATGCGGCAATATTCGAAGGCTTCAAAGCCAGTCGTCGTCACTGATACAGCCCCGGCGAATTGACCGCCACGCGGGACGGAATTCTAAGCCCCAGACATATAGCGATTCATTGATCTCGCACAATCACGCTGGAGCACCGTGTCATCATTCAAACGGTCACGATCTTGCCCGGGTTCATGATGTTTTTCGGATCGATCGCCCGCTTGATTGTCCGCATCACGTCGAGGCCCGGCCCGTGCTCGGCTTCCAGATATTTCATCTTGCCGCTGCCCACACCGTGTTCGCCCGTGCAGGTGCCGTCCATCTCAAGCGCACGCTTGGCCAGGCGGTCGAGAAACGCCCGGCAGACCGCCACTTCGCGCTCATCACCGGTGTCGCAGAACAGACTGATGTGAAAGTTGCCGTCTCCGACATGGCCGACAATCGGTCCATACAGTCCGGTTTCGTCGAGGTCCTTGCGGGTCTCCGTCACGCACTCGGCCAGGCGCGATATCGGCACGCAGACATCGGTCGCCGACGCCGACTTGCCGGGCATCTGGTCAACCGCCGCCCAGAATGCGTCATGGCGCGCCTGCCACAGCTTGCTGCGGTCTTCCGTCCTGGTGGCCCATTCGAAGGGGCCACCGCCCCATTCTTCCGCGATGGCGCCGAACATCTCGCTTTGTTCCGCCACGCCCGCGTCGGAACCGTGAAACTCCAGAAACAGGGTCGGCGTTTCCGCAAGTCCCAGATCCGAATAGGCATTGCACGCCTTGACCTGAAGCTCGTCGAGCAACTCGATACGCGCCACCGGCAGCCCCATCTGCACCGTCGCGATAACCGCCTCGCAGGCCGACGGAATATCCGGGAAAGGGCAGACCCCCGCGGAAATCGCTTCCGGGATACCATGCAGCTTGAGCGTGATTTCCGTAATCACTCCAAGCGTGCCCTCTGCACCGACCATCAGGCGGGTCAGGTCATAGCCGGCCGCCGACTTCTTGGCCCGCCGCGCCGTGCGCACGATTTCGCCGTCCGGCATCACCACAGTGACGTTCAGGACATTGTCTTTCATGGTGCCGTAGCGCACCGCATTGGTGCCCGACGCCCGTGTCGATGTCATGCCGCCGATGGAAGCGTCGGCACCCGGATCGATCGGAAAAAACAAACCGGTGTCGCGGAGATACTCATTGAGCTGCTTGCGGGTGACCCCCGCCTGAACCGTACAGTCAAGGTCCTGGGGGTTGACGGCAAGCACCTCGTTCATCTGCGAGGTGTCGACCGAGACGCCGCCAAACGGAGCACTGATATGGCCTTCGAGCGAGGTACCGGTACCGAACGGAATGACCGGCACTTCGTAGTGCCCGCAGATGCGCACGATCCGGGCAACTTCTTCGGTCGTCTGCACGAAGGCCACGGCGTCCGGCGGCTGGCCCGCATTCCAGGTCAGGTCGTCGCCATGCTGGTCGCACACCGCCTGCGACGTCGAAAGACGCTCGCCAATCAGTTCGGCGATCTCGGTGATTGCCTGGGCGACGGAATTGCGCCGCAGCGTGCTTACAGTGCTCGACATAATGTCAGCTCAGCGCCCTTTGCTTAGATTTAACGCCGGTGTTAGTGATAGCAGACAATTCGGCGCCAGTGAACGCCTACCGTCTGCCGCCACGGCCAATTTAATGTTTTGAGGTTAAGCATGGACGCCGCGACGCCCTTCATTCTTCCCGACCAGGCGATCCGGCCCGAGTGGATCGACTACAATGGACACCTCAACATGTCCTACTACATGGTCCTCTTCGACCAGTGCGTCGATGCCGCCTTCGAGGAATTCGGCCTTGGTCCGCACTATGCCGAGGAGAAGAAGGCCTCGTTCTACACTCTCGAGGTCCACGTCACCTATCTTCAGGAGCTGCATCTCGAAGACAAGGTCAATGTGACGCTGCAGGTGCTCGACTATGACGCCAAGCGCACCCACTATTTCGAAGAGATGCACCACGCGGATAACGGCTTCCTGGCCGCCACAATGGAATGCATCTGCATGCATGTCGACCTGACGACCAAGCGCTCGACCCCCTTCCCCGACGACGTCCTTGAGCGCATCGCGGCGATGCACGAGACGCACAAGACGCTGCCGACACCGCCCCAGGTGGGCCACGTGATCGGGATCAAGCGTAAGGGCTGACCACTTACGCCTACGCCACGAACAGATCCCCCAGCGCATCCTTCAACGGGTCGAGATGCGCCTCGTAGCGTTTCCAGCGCTTCACCGATGTTGAGTAGATCGGCTGGCGCACCTGCCAGCGGCTGGGGGTCGACACGGTGCGCTCGGTATTGAAGAACTCAAGGCACGCGTCATCCCATTCAAGGCCGATGAAGTCGATCAGCCTGCGGCTCATGCCCTCCTGGTCGGCCACCATATCCTCGTACTGCAGCTCGAACATCGCCAGCGGCAGCACTTCGCGCCAATGGTCCATCAGCGCCGAGTACTCGCGGTAGTACTGCCCGAGCACGGTCAGGTCCGAATTGTAACCGTGGCTGTCGTTGAAGTTCTGCATGAAGCAGGAGACGCAGGTGTCCATCGGATCGCGCCGGCAGTGAATGATCCGCGCATTGGGAAGCAGCAGCGCGATGACGCCGAGCATCTCGTAATTGTGCGGGTTCTTGTCGGTGCCGCGCAGCGTGCCCTTCGGCGCCCGCGCCATAACGCTGAGGTACTTCTCGGCCAGCCCGCGCGCCTGTTTCGGTCCCATCGCCGCAACCGCGTCGGCAAACTCTTTCGGCTCCGGCCGGCCATATTTGAACTCCTGGCCGATCTTGCGCATGTCCGGCAGTTCGCCAAGCCCATGCACCTGAGGATGGCTGGCCAGGA
>JAJFHL010000090.1 GCA_021775615.1 Hyphomicrobiales bacterium | reverse complement strand
GGGATCACCGCAAGCAGGTTGTTCCAGCCGCCGCGCACACCGCCGGCATGCTTGTCGATCAGCTCACGGAACGGAATGCCCATTTCCTCTTCCACATTGCACGGTCGGTTGACGTGGCCGGAGATGCAGAAGAGCTTGGTGCCGGTGTTGTTAGGCCGTCCGAGGCCGGCGAACCAGTCGGCGCCACGACGCAGAATGGTCGGCACCACCGCAATGCTCTCGACATTGTTCACCGTGGTCGGCGCGCCATAGAGCCCGACATTGGCCGGGAACGGGGGTTTCAACCGCGGCTGGCCCTTCTTGCCTTCAAGGCTTTCAAGCAGCGCGGTTTCCTCGCCACAGATATAGGCGCCGGCGCCGTGGTGCACGTAGCACTCGAAATCCCAGCCGTTCTTGTTGTTCTTGCCGATCAGGCCGGCCGCGTAGGCTTCGTCGACCGCCGCCTGCAACTGTTCGCGCTCGCGGATGAATTCGCCGCGGATGTAGATGTAGCAGACCGGCGCATTCATCGCGAAAGCCGCGATCATGCAACCCTCGATCAGGAGATGCGGGTCGTGCCGCATGATGTCCCGGTCCTTGCAGGTGCCAGGCTCCGATTCATCCGCGTTGACCACCAGATAGGACGGCCGCCCGTCGGATTGCTTTGGCATGAACGACCATTTGAGCCCGGTCGGGAAACCGGCGCCGCCGCGACCGCGCAGACCCGATGCCTTGACCTGATTGATGATCCAGTCCTGGCCCTTCTCGATGAACTTCTTGGTACCGTCCCAGGCGCCGCGCCGCTTGGCCGCGCGCAGTCGCCAGTCCTGCAGGCCGTAGAGGTTGGTAAAGATGCGATTCTTGTCCGCAAGCATCCCGGCGCTCCCCTAACCCTTCTTCGACGTACGCTTGGAAAATTCTGTTTCGCCGCCGGCCGCAAGTGTCGTGGCCTGCTCGATCCAGTTTTCCCGCGCAATCCGCCCTTTGAACTTCAGATACCCGTCAACCCAGGAAACATTGTCTGCCGTCCACTTTGCGATCTGATCGAAGTGAAAAATGCCCAGGCCCTGCAAAAGGCCCTCGATCTTGGGTCCAACGCCGCTGATCTTCTTGAGATCGTCGCCCCTGCCGCCGCGTGCCGCCTTCAGGCCGCGCGGCTTGGTCCCTGCCCCTGCTGTATCGACCTTGGCCGTATCGGCCTTGGCGGGCGCCTTCTTTGCTGCAGCCTTGGGCCTGGCGGCAGCCTTCGGTTTCGCCGCAGGCGCCGCCTTGCCATTGTAAAGCGCAGGATCGATGAGCGTCAGCGCACCCTCCTCGGGCTCCGACGAATGGCGCGTGTTCTGCGGGCCGGGTTTGACCTTCTTGCCGGCCTTCAGGTCCATCAGGAGCTGTTCGAAGTTCTCCGCCGTCAGGTCTTCGTAATAGTCCTTGTTGATCTGCACCATCGGTGCGTTCACGCAGGCGCCGAGGCACTCGACCTCAAGCCAGGAGAACATACCGTCGTCGGTCACCTTGCCCTGCTCACCGATCACCTTGCGGCACACCGCCTTGATGTCGTCGGCGCCGCGCAGCCAGCACGGTGTCGTACCGCAAAGCTGCACATAGTGCTTTCCGACAGGCGACAGGTTGAACATGGTGTAGAAGGTCGCCACTTCATAAACCCGGATATAGGGCATATCGAGAAAATCGGCGACATAGCGCAGCGCGGGCTCCGACACCCAGCCTTCATTTTGCTCCTGGGCCCGCCACAACAGCGGAATCACAGCGGAGGCCCGCCGTTCTTTCGGATAATTTTTCACCAGATCACGCGCCCATTTCAGATTGTCGGCGGTCAATCGGAAATTTGCGGGCTGATGGGCATCGAGACGGCGCACACTCATCGGTCCACCTCGCCAAACACAATGTCGAGAGATCCAAGAACAGCCGACACGTCTGCCAGCATGTGTCCGCGGCACAGGAAGTCCATGGCCTGAAGATGGGCATATCCTGGCGCCCGGATCTTGCAGCGGTAAGGTTTGTTGGAACCATCCGACACCAGATAGACGCCGAACTCGCCCTTGGGCGCCTCGACCGCGGCATAGACCTCGCCCTCGGGCACATGGAAGCCTTCGGTATAGAGCTTGAAGTGATGGATGAGCGCTTCCATCGAGCGCTTCATCTCGCCGCGTTTCGGCGGCACCACCTTGTTGTCGGTGTTGGAGACCGGTCCGGCACCTTCGCTCGAGGACAGTTTCTCGAGGCACTGCAGCATGATCTTGACCGATTCCTCCATCTCGCGCATGCGGATCAGATACCGGTCGTAGCAGTCACCGTTCTTGCCGATGGGAATATCGAAATCGAGATCGGAGTAGCATTCGTAAGGCTGGGAACGGCGCAGATCCCAGGCCGCGCCCGACCCACGCACCATGACGCCTGAGAACCCCCAGGCGAAAGCATCCTCGAGAGACACGGTCGCAATGTCGACATTGCGCTGCTTGAAGATCCGGTTCTCGGTCAAGAGGCCTTCGATGTCGTCGATGACGCTCGGGAAGTGCTCGCAGAACCCGACCATGTCGTCGAGCAGCTCCTGCGGCAGGTCCTGGTGCACGCCGCCGGGGCGCACATAGGCGGCATGCATCCGCGAGCCCGAGGCGCGTTCATAGAAGATCATCAGCTTTTCGCGCTCGTCAAAGCCCCAGAGCGGCGGTGTCAGCGCGCCAACGTCCATCGCCTGCGTGGTGACATTGAGGATATGCGACAGGATACGCCCGATCTCGCTGTAGAGCACCCGGATCAACTGTCCCCGGATCGGCACTTCCATATCGAGCAGCCGTTCCACCGCAAGGGCGAAGGCGTGTTCCTGGTTCATCGGCGCGACATAGTCGAGCCGGTCGAAATAGGGCACCGCCTGCAGGTAGGTCTTGTGTTCGATGAGCTTCTCGGTGCCGCGGTGCAAGAGCCCAATATGCGGATCGACGCGGGTTACCACTTCGCCGTCCAACTCGAGCACGAGGCGCAGCACCCCGTGTGCCGCGGGATGCTGCGGACCGAAGTTGATATTGAAGTTGCGGATCTGTGCCTCAGCCATTTGGCGGCGCGTCCCTAATTTGCCTTCTCGTCGCCCGGGAGCAGATATTCCGCACCTTCCCACGGGCTCATGAAATCGAACGAACGGAACTCCTGCGCCAGCTTCACAGGTTCATAGATCACCCGTTTCTGTTCATCGTCATAACGCACTTCGACAAACCCTGTGAGCGGGAAATCCTTGCGCAGCGGATGCCCGTTGAAACCGTAGTCGGTCAGGATCCGCCTGAGATCGGGATGGCCGGAAAACAAGATCCCGTACATGTCGAAGGCTTCACGCTCGAACCAGTTCGCCGCCGGGAACACCGAGCACACACTCGGCACCGCGGTCTCCTCACCGGCATGCACCTTGATGCGCACCCGCGCGTTCTGCGTCGGGCTCAAGAGATGGTAGACGACGTCGAAACGCTCGGTCCGCTCGGGATAATCGACACCGCAAATGTCGATCAGATTGACGAAGCGGCAGGCGTGATCGTCGCGCAGGAACTTCAGCACCCGGACGATCTGCTCTGCCACCACGGTGACAGTCAGTTCTCCGAAAGCCACGTCACAGCTCACCACGGCGGTATCGTTCTCCCCCGCAATGTGTTCGCCCAAATCCCTGAGAGCTTCGTCCATAATGCTGTCTTCTTAGAGCGGACCGGGCCGCCTCACCGTTCAATGGTTCCGGTACGGCGGATCTTCTTCTGGAGTTGAAGAATTCCGTAGAGCAGTGCTTCGGCGGTCGGCGGGCAGCCGGGAACATAGATATCCACGGGCACGATCCGATCACAGCCGCGAACCACCGCGTAGGAATAGTGATAATAGCCACCGCCATTGGCGCAGCTGCCCATGGAAATGACGTAGCGCGGCTCGGGCATCTGGTCGTAGACCTTGCGCAGGGCGGGCGCCATTTTGTTGGTGAGCGTGCCGGCCACGATCATGACGTCGGACTGGCGCGGGCTGGCGCGCGGCGCAAATCCGAAGCGCTCCGCATCATACCGCGGCATCGAAACCTGCATCATCTCGACCGCGCAGCAGGCGAGCCCGAATGTCATCCACATCAGCGAGCCGGTACGTGCCCAGTTGATCAGGTCGTCGGATGCGGTGACCAAGAACCCTTTATCGGCAAGTTCGTTCGAAATGACGTTGAAGAGCGGATCGTCCGGCCGCACCAGCGTGCCGCCGTCAGGCCGGATAATGCCACCGGCTTCGCCCGGAACATTCATCTCGCCCTTATCCCCGGTCAATCCCATTCAAGGGCCCCCTTGCGCCATTCGTAGATGAAGCCAATCGTTAGCACACCAAGGAAAACCATCATAGACCAGAAGCCGAACACCCCGACTTCCTTCAGCGATATCGCCCAGGGAAACAGAAAGGCCACTTCCAGATCGAAAATGATGAACAGGATCGACACCAGATAGAACCGGATGTCGAATTTCATGCGGGCATCATCAAAGGCATCGAAACCGCATTCATACGCCGACACCTTTTCGGTGTCCGGATGATGCACGGCAATAATGAATGCGGAAAGCAGGAGGGCGAGGCCGATCGCAAGCGAGATCCCAATGAAGATCACAATCGGCAGATAGTCTTTCAGAAGTTCTTCCATGCACGCGCCTGCAGTAGTGTTACAGCGGCGAGGCGTGAGAGCCCGAAACAGAGCCCTAGTCCCCTCTCGACCGCCTCCGTGTTCCCCCGAACACCTACCATGAAGCGACCGTCAATGCGAGGGTGTTAGCGCACCGCGTATCGCGGCGCAAGATCAAATGCCGCTCGCGATTTTGTTGAACACAGTTGAATTTAAACCCGTCCCCAACACGCCCAATTAAGAGGTCGGCGCCGGCCTCGAACGAGCCTCATCGCGATGCCGGCACGCGGAAGCGACCAAACCGGGACAACGGGAGACAAAGGGAATGATCGAGACCAAAGCGATTGGACATACAGATACACTCGCGGGCACTTTGCCGGCGCTCGCCGCGGCCGCGGCACTGGCGCTTGCAATCATGCTGCAGACAGCTGTAGCAGGCAATGCGGCAAGCACCGCAAGCCAAGGCTTCGACACCGGCAACGCACAGAACGCAGACAGCGCCGTTTCTCGGGATTTTGAGAAGAAAAAGAAGAAAAAGAGAACCCGCCAGGGCACCGAGACCCGCGGGTCCTTCACCGGCAACTGATTCATCGGCAGTGCACTCCCACGCACTCCACTCCCTCCCCACCGGCGAATGCACTCGCCGGTGGGGCAGATGATCCTCAATCCATCACCTGCACCCGACATGTAGCAGACCCCGAACGTGCCCGGATTGCGCCACGGCGTCATCGAGATCAGGGGCGCACAACGGCAACTCCCAGCACATTCCTTCAATCAAACGATGCCAAATGCCGCACCCTTGGGTACAACGGCCGGTGTGGACGGCGCGAACACAAGACCTGGCGCCGGCTGCAGGCACGTCGGGCCGGCCGGAAAGAAGAGTGTGCCGTTGCAAAGACAATTGGTACAGAAACTGATTCTCTATCTGCCGTGGCTTGCCACGGCGGCCGCCATGTTTGCCTGCTTCTCGGCGCTCGCCGCGCTGCATGAACGTTTCGATTACGACGTCTATGTGATCGACATGCCGGTTCCGGTGCTGGTGGCGCTGCTGGTCGCGGCGGGCGTCATCTTCCTTGTGCTGCCGCGCCTGCTGCGCTCGGCCGAACGCAACACCGGCATCAAGCCCGTCTATCTTCTCACCTGGATTGTGCTTGCGGGCCTGGCGATGCGCGTGGTGTTCTTCGGCACCCAGCCGATCCTTGAGGACGACTACAACCGTTACCTGCTGGATGGAGCGGTTACGGCGAACGGCCTCAGCCCCTATGAACACAGTCCCGAAGCAATTTTTGACGGCGCCACCGGCAACGCAACGCTCGACCGTCTCGCAACCGAAGCAGGCGCCATACTCGAGCGCATCAACTACCCCGGCCTGACCACGGTCTATCCGCCCGTAACGCAGGCCGCATTTGCCCTGGCGCACTGGCTCGCGCCATGGAGCCTCGATGCCTGGCGCATCCTGCTCCTCGCCTGCGACCTGATCATATGCGGCCTGATCGTCTGCCTTCTCCAGACCATCGGCAGGTCTCCGATCTGGGTTGCGCTTTACTGGTGGAACCCGGTTGTGATCAAGGAGTTTCATAACTCGGCCCACATGGACCTTCTCGTCATGCTGCCTGTCACGGCCGCGGTATTGCTGGCCATCCGCGCAAGGCCGGTTTCCAGTGCCGCGGCACTGGCCATCGGCATCGGCGCCAAACTCTGGCCGGTGCTTCTCTTCCCCACTCTGCTGCGGCCTTGGCTGAGCGCCCCGCGAACGATTATCCTGGCTGCCGCCGTGACCGGCCTGCTAGCCGCCGCTCTGCTTGCTCCCGTCATTCTTGCCGGTCTCGATCAAACCTCGGGCTTCGTTGCCTATGGCAGCCGCTGGCAGGCCAACGATGCCCTGTTCCGTTTTTTCGAGTGGATCGTCCTCGGCGTCACAGGCTTCCTCGGCGCGGATCCGTCGGTAGGGAAACTGGTCGCCCGCGCCATCGTGGGGGCAGGCCTATGTGCGATCGTTCTCTACATCAACCGGACGGAAACACGTTCACCCCGGGAGATCTGCTACCGCGCCTTTGTTACCATCGGCGCATTGCTGCTCATGAGCCCGACGCAGTTTCCCTGGTACTACGGCTGGCTCGCAATTCTCCTGCCCATGTTTCCGATGCGGGGCTTTGTCATCCTGGCGGCCACCCTGCCCCTCTACTATGTCTATTTCTATCTCGCCGCCCGCGACATGACCGATATCTTCCGTTACGGCGTTGTCCTCGCGATCTGGCTGCCGGCGTGGGTCCTGCTCATCATCGACTGTATCAATGATCGAAATGGTTTGAGCACACATAACCGTGATAGGCTCCCCGAGAACCCGGTCCCCGGAGGGCCAGAATGAGGTTGAAGCACCGCGTTGGCGTCGTCATTCCCGCTCTGAATGAAGAGCGCGCGATCGGCCGCGTGCTGAGCGACATCCCTTCCTGGGCCGACCAGGTGGTGGTGGCCGACAATGGCTCTCAGGACAAAACACCCGACGTTGCCCGCGACGGCGGCGCCGATGTGGTGCGCGAGCCCGAACGCGGCTATGGCGCCGCCTGCCAGGCGGGCCTTGCGCGGCTCGACGAAACCGACATCATCGTGTTCCTCGATGGCGACTATTCCGACAGTCCGTCCGAGATGGACCGCATCGTCGATCCGATCGCCAGGGGCGAGGCCGACCTTGTCATCGGTTCGCGGGTTCTGGGCGATGCCGAGCCCGGCGCCCTGCTGCTGCATCAGCGCTACGGCAACCGGCTCGCCTGCGCCCTGATGCGGCTGTTCTGGAACACCCGCCACACCGACCTTGGACCGTTCCGCGCCATCAGGGCTTCGGCCCTGCGCCAACTCGGCATGCGCGACCGCGCCTTCGGCTGGACCGTCGAGATGCAGATCAAGGCAGCCCGTCAGGGGCTGAAGGCGATGGACGTTCCGGTCAGCTACGCCCCGCGCATCGGCACCTCGAAGATCTCCGGAACGATCAAGGGCACGGTGCTCGCCAGCACGACGATCCTCGGCGTCATCCTGCGCGCCGCCTTCCTCGAGCCCAAAGGCGAAGACCGGCTGGCGTGACGGCCGACGCCCTGCTGTTGAGCAGGCGTGAACCCATGTACCGGAAAGTGGCAGGCCTCGAACCCACGGCTTCAATCGGTGCGAATGCAGTGCACCCGGCACTTCGTTTCAGTGCCATTCGATCGCTATGGCATCGCCACTGATCGTCGTGCCGGCGTCCCCCGTGAGCATGCCGGAGAGATCCGCCAGAGCTCCGATGGCTGCTGTCTTGCCGGTACGCCGCGCAAACTGGCAGGCGGCGTCGACCTTAGGCCCCATGGAGCCGGCGGGAAATTCATACTCCGCGATGACGTCCGGAGATGCCCGTTTGATCCGCTTTGCGTCCGGCTTGCCCCAGTCGACGTAAACCGCGTCGACGTCGGTCGCCATGATGAATAGGTCCGCTGCAAGCTCCCGCGCCAGAAGCTCGCTGGCGAAGTCCTTGTCGATGACGGCCTCGATGCCGTGCAGTTTGTCGTTCTCGTCATAAACTGTCGGGATGCCGCCACCGCCGGCGCAGATAACAATAGTGCCATGCTCGACCAGCCATTTGATCGGGCGTATTTCGAAGATGCGCTTGGGCAGTGGCGATGCAACGACGCGTCGCCACTTGTCACCATCTGCCTTGATTGACCAATCCTTCTCTCCGGCGAGCCGCCTCGCCTCCGCCTCTTCGTAGACAGGGCCAATGAATTTGGTGGGGTTCTGGAAGGCCGGGTCCGCTGCATCGACCTCAACCATTGTCAAAAGCGTTGCAAACGGCACATCCTGCGGCAGGAGGTTACCAAGCTCCTGTTCGATCATGTAACCGATCATGCCCTCGGTCTGGGCGCCGAGCACATCGAGAGGATAGGCTTCATCCGGCTTGTAGGCGGCGCCCTGCAGCGAGAGCAAGCCGACCTGCGGGCCGTTGCCGTGTGAGATGACAAGTTGATGCTCTTCCGCGATCGGCGCCAGCGCTTCTGAGGCGATACGAACGTTTTCACGCTGGTTCTCTTCCGTCAGCGCTTCGCCGCGACGAAGCAGGGCATTGCCGCCAAGGGCAACCACAATGCGCATCACTCAGCTCCCGATCGCCGCAACAAGCGTGGCCTTGATGGTATGCATGCGGTTTTCAGCCTGCTCGAACTGGATACCGGCTGGAGATTCGAACACCTCATCGGTCACCTCCATCTCGGAAATCCCATACTTTTCGAAGACCTCCTCTCCGATCTTCGTCTCCCGGTTATGGAAGGCCGGCAGGCAATGCATGAACTTGGTCGACGGCACGCCGGACGCTGCCATCAACTTCTTGTTCACCTGATAGGGCGACAGCAGCTTGATGCGCTCCTCCCAGACCTCTGCCGGCTCGCCCATGGAGACCCAGACATCGGTATGGATAAAGTCAACGCCCCTGACCGCCTCTTTCGGATCCTCGGTGATGGTCAGGCGGGCGCCGTATCGCTCGGCAAGCTCCCGCGCCGGGCCTTCGAATTCGGCGCCCGGCCAGATCGATTTCGGCGCCGCAATCCGCACGTCCATGCCCATAAGGCATCCGGCAATCATCAGCGAGTGTCCCATATTGCTGTGGGCGTCACCGACATAGGCGTAGGAGATGTTCTGTATCGGCTTGTCGCTGTGCTCCCACATGGTCAGCACATCGGCCAGCATCTGGGTCGGGTGGAACTCATCGGTCAGTCCGTTGAACACAGGCACACCGGCGTAACTCGCCAGCTCCTCGACAATCTCCTGCGCGAAGCCGCGATATTCGATGGCGTCATACATGCGGCCAAGCACGCGCGCGGTGTCCTTCATCGATTCCTTGTGGCCGATCTGTGACCCGGACGGCCCGAGATAGGTGACCCCTGCCCCCTGATCCATGGCGGCAACTTCGAAGGCACACATGGTGCGGGTCGATGTTTTCTCGAAGATCAGGCAGATATTCTTGCCCTTGAGCTGCTGCCGCTCGGTGCCGGAATATTTGGCGCGCTTGAGATCACGGGCGAGATCGAGGAGATACTTCATCTCGCGCTGATTGAAATCGAGGAGCTTGAGGAAACTCCGGCCCTTGAGATTGAATGCCATCGTGGCAGGCTCCCTGAATGCTTTTGGTTCCGCAGTCAGTTGGGATCAGTAGTCGACCGGATCGCGCTGGATCGGGCACGTCATGCAGTGACCGCCGCCGCGGCCGCGGCCCAGTTCGTTGCCGGCGATGGTGACGACTTCGATGCCCGCCTTGCGGAGCATCGTGTTGGTGTGAACGTTGCGCTCATAGGCGACCACGACGCCCGGCTCGAGCGCCACGACATTGTTGCCGTCGTCCCACTGCTCGCGCTCGGCTTCGTAAGAGTTGCCGCCCGTGTGCACCTGGCGCAGGGTCTTCAACCCCAGCGCCTTTGCGACGACCGTGGGAAAGTCTTCCCCCTCCTCCACCACATCGAGCTCTCCCTCTTTGTCACTTGGGCGCAGGGAGAACGGGCGAATGGTGTTCACCACTTCGGGGTGCATGTTGACGATGTCCCGGTCGCAGAACGTGAACACGGTATCGAGGTGCATGGCCGCCCGCTCCTTCGGCATGGCGGCCGCGATGACATGGCTGGCGCCCTGCTTGGCGAACAGGTTGCGGGCGATCTGACCGACCGCATGAGGCGTCGTGCGCTCGCCCATGCCGACCAGCACCACGCCGTTGCCAATGGGCATGATGTCGCCGCCTTCGGAAAACGAAGCTCCCTGGTGGTCTTCGACGTTGCCACCCCACCAGATCTCGAAGTCCTCCGCCTTGAACATCGGATGATGCATATAGATTGCCGCGGTGTTGAGCGTCTCCTCGCGTCGTGCCGGCCAGAACATGGGATTGATCGACACACCGTTGTAGATCCAGGCCGACGGGTCGCGGGTGAACAGCTGGTTCGGCAGCGGTGGCAGGACGAAATCCTGCGGCTCCAACAGACGTCCAAGCATACCCCTGGGCTCGAAGGGAAGTTCAGCACGGTTGATGCCCCCGATGAGGTGGATCGAAACCTTCTCGGCATCCATCTCCATCATGGCCGCGTGCAGGTCGTCGGCCATACCGACACCGACCGTGTTCTCCGTGATCTTGAGATCGAGCAGCCACTTGCGCGCCTCCATGTCACGCATGGTCTCTTCGAGCAGCTCGCGGAAGAAGAGCACCTCGACACCACGGTTGCGCATTTCGTCGGTGAAAGCCAAATGCTCCTGGCGTGCCTGCTTGACCCACAAAACATCGTCGAACAGCAACTCGTGACAATTCGACGGCGTCAGACGCGCGATCGCCAGACCCGGCCGGTGAACGATGACTTTCCTGAGCTTTCCGATCTCGGAATGGACGCCAAGATTGTTCATGCGGCAACTTCCTCCCTATTGGGCGTTTCAAGATCCGGTGCGTGGTCGGGCCACTTCATTCAGACACTGGGACGGCACCGAGTATCTGCTCTGCGCCCGTGCACGCCCGGCCTAACCGATCACCGTCGCGGCACTGATCGAGACCATGATGATCACCGCCAGGATCAAAAGCAGCGGCCACATGAAGCGCAGCCAACGTTCGTAGGGAACACGGCCAAGGGCCAGTCCGCCCATGACCACCGCGAAGGTCGGGTTCACCAGATTCACAAGACCGCTGGCCGATTGATAAGCGGTGACGACCAGATTGCGCTGCACGCCCACGAAGTCCGCCAGCGGCGCCATGATAGGCATGGTCAGGACCGCAAGGCCAGACGACGAGGGCACGAAGAACGAGAGCGCCACTTCAATTCCGAACATGGCATTGATGAAGGCAATGGCGGGTAATCCGCTCACGGCGTTCTCCGCCCAGAACAGGATGGTATCGGTCATCTTGCCGGCATCCATAACAACCACGATACCGCGTGCTATGCCGATAACCAGGGCCACGCCGAGGAGGTCGCGGGCGCCGTCAACGAACGTGGTGGTAAAGTCCTCTTCGCTCATGCGGGCGATGACGCCGACCACGATGGACGCAACGATGAACAGTGCGGACATCTTCGCCATCCACCAACCGCCGGCGGAAACACCCCAAATCATGACCGCGAAGCTGCCTGCAAAGACAAGCAGAACAATCTTGTGCGTCAGGGTGAAGCCGGTGTTGGCGGCCTCACTGTCGTGGTCGCGGCCTTTGAGGAAATGAGCCTCGTTGCTTTCCCGTTTGTCGGCAACGATTGACAGTTCAGGGTCCTGCCTCACCCGCTCCGCATAGCGCATGACGTAATACACACAGGCGAGCCAGCACGCGATGAGGATGAAGAACCGCAGGACGATACCGTCAGTGAACGGAACACCGGCCGCATTCGCTGCGATCACCGTGGCGAAAGGGTTGATCGTCGAACCGAGGGTGCCGACACCGGCCCCGAGCATGATGATGGCAACTCCGGTAACCGCGTCGTAGCGAGCCGCAATCATGACAGGGATGATGAGGGTGTAGAACGCAAGGGACTCCTCGGCCATGCCATAGATCGTGCCACCTGCCGCGAACAGCGCCATGAGAATCGGGATCATCCACTTTTCGCGCCCTCGAAGGCGGGTCATGGATCGTTCGATACCCGCGTCGATAGCCCCGGTCCGGGTTACGATGCCGAGGAAACCGCCAATGATCAGAACGAAGAGTGCGACATCGATTGCCCGAGCCTCGTAGCTGCCAGGGTCATAAAAGCCGGAGATCGGGGCCAGCACCACATCGGCAAAGCCTTGAGGGTTCGCTTCGACCTCCTTGTAGGTTCCCGGCACCGGAACTTCCTTGCCGAGCGTCTCGTTTGTTACGCGGTCATACTGGCCCGCCGGCACGAACCAGGTGGCAACGGCAACGGCGATGATCAGCCCGAAGAGTATCGTGTAGGCACTGGGAAACTTGAACTTCACGGCCGCACATCCTCTCGGTTCGATGATCGCGCATCATGAGCCCGTCGTCGGGCGACTTTGCGGCCACATTCGGGCGCCCTTGATGCCGCCCCGGTGTCGGCTCCGGCGTTTGGCGGCTAAAAGTAAAACTCCGCGCCCAACTGAAAGCGCAATGCGTCATTGGTTCCCGCGCCCACGATGTCGTTGTTTCCCCAAACCCCTTCGACACCCATTCTGAACTCACTCGCCGGCTGCCACCACAGGTTCACATGGACAGTGGTGAGATCGTCAATCTGGCCAGCAACAATGTCGTTCCTCGTTTGGTCGAAATGGCCAAGCACGACATTCATCGTCGTGGTTTCAGTCAGACCGAACCCAAGCGCGGCGGCCACTCCCCACGATTCGATAGTCTGCAGATTGGGACTGGCTGCAGTGCCGGCCACGACGGCAGAGCCGAAGACGCCACTGATGGTATAGCGACCGATGCCGTCGCCGTAGGTTGCAACGGCGGTCAGCGTCGCGATGTCGGCGAGGTTGATCGAGGCCGCACCCATCATTCCCCAGGCGAACGTGGAGTCGCTACCGGTGACACCGCCACCGGCGACATCACCGTCAATCCGCAGACTGCGCGCCACGCCGGAGACTTCGAACTTGTGGCCGCCCGGCGCGGCATATTGCAGGCGGGCAGTGAAATCGGGCACATTGTCGGCCGCTTCACAAGGGTTGGTACCGGTTGCCTCGGCGCAACCTGTGCCTGTCGTGACCCCGAGAGTACCGGCAAGAGCCGTCCCGACAGCCACGTCGGTTTCCGGGTTCTCGACCGAAACCGCAAACAGCAAGGGCCCGTTGGCGTAGGTCAAGCGAACTTGCGCCTGTCGGACAAATGGTATGCCCGTCGGCCCAAAGAAGTCGACCGTGTCGGGATAGGCGAACAGGTTCATGAAGTTGGTCCAGTCCTGACCGACACGGATAGTGATATTTGGCGTTACCGCCCATTCGCCCCAGGCATGACGGAGTGCGAACACGGAGGAATTTGAGACGATTTGATTGCCGCCTCCCCCGAAGAAGTCGCCTTCAATTAGGGTGTTGACCTGACCGATCGATGTCTCGCTCTTCGATCTTACGCGGAAGCGTGACTGACGGGCGTGAAGGCGAACCTGTTCGCGGTCGTCACCGCCGGAGATCAGAGACGCGGCAAAGGAGTCCCCCAGGTTCTGATGCGTGTCATAAATAAAATCACCTTTGACATAGCCCGACAGCGTCACCTCGTGAACCGGTGCCGGTAGATCGGCCGAAGGCGTAATGGCGATTGTGAAACCGCGATCAGTGGGTATGTAGTCTCCGGGCCGTGTATCCAATGACTGGTCCCGGCCAAGGTCGGATCCACGATGGAACGTGATCAGGCCGTCAGAATTTGGCAGCCCGGAGCGGTCGGTCCGATCTTTCGGGTTTATGGATTCAAGTTGATCCACGCGGTTTTGCAGGGTCGCGAGTTGCGCTTTCAGCGCGCTCAATTCATCGGCTTGCGCTCCACTTACCGCAACACCAAGCGCCGCCCCGCCGAGCAACACTCGACGAACCCATTTACATGATTTTGCCATAACCAACCCAGATTGTTCCGGCGATACGGAAAGTGACTAAGGCCCACACTCTGGAAACGTTGTACTTTCAGATCACAGGCCGCGTTTTGATCTGGGTCAAGCGATGCACCCTTTTAGCGGCTTCATTCCGCAAGCTGCTGGCGGAACGCACATTTGGCGGTAGCTACTTCGCCGCTGCTACCATGGTCTCAATGGCATTGGCGTTCGACGCTTCGACGCAGTTGTTGAGGAGAGCCTCCGTAGCGTCGGTCAGTTTGTCGAAATCGACCTTCGAGCTGCATGTCGCCGCAAAGATCTTTCGCAATCCCTCCGGACAACCATATACGAAGGACAAACTCGACCAGGATTTCCGGTTCGTGCGTGAGGCAGTGTTTCCCGGTGACAATCGCTGCTTGATGGACATGCGCAGATCCGGCGCGGTAGAGGCCAACGCTGGCGATGTGAAAGCGGAAACGCTGTCCGCAAAAATGGCAAACTCGATAGCGCAGTCATCGAAACTGCAGCGGACGTACTTGCCCAAACAAGTACAGACGGTCCGTCTCGTCGATGAGGCAAGAAAGCTCGGCCGGCAGCGCCTCAGAAAGAACGAAACGTAACGAAAAGTCTGAATCGCCGGCCGGGCATGTCTGAATGGAAGAGGACACTACAAATGAGAACTGCAGAATTCTGCGCAAAGACTGGCGGGAGTGACGGGACTCGAACCCGCGGCCTCTGGCGTGACAGGCCAGCGCTCTAACCAACTGAGCTACACCCCCGAAGCAAGTCTCGGGGCCTTGTTGAAGGCCGCACGTGTGTACGGCACGGATTTCCCGAAGTCAAGCTGAGCTTGAGACCTGAATGGTGGGCGGTGACGGGCTCGAACCGCCGACCCTCTCGGTGTAAACGAGATGCTCTTCCAACTGAGCTAACCGCCCAACAGAACCGGTGCGGAAATCCTCCCGACATGTATGCCCTCGGTCGGCCAAGGGCAACAAAAAAGACCCGCATGAGGAAACCCCATGCGGGCCTTTTCGGCGGTCATCCGAGAAAGTGCTCGCGGGCCCGGTTTCCCGGTACCGACGCACTCCCCCTCGGTTCTAGTGGTTGACGGCGTCCTTCAACGCCTTGCCAGCCTTGAACTTCGGATTTTTTGAAGCCGGAATGTGGATCTTTTCACCGGTACGCGGGTTACGGCCTTCGGAGGCGGCGCGTTGCGTCACCGAGAAGGTCCCAAATCCAACCAGCCTGACCTCGTCGCCACCTTGCAACGCCTGTACGATGTTCTCCAGCGTCGCTTCAACGGCTTCGCTGGCATCGCCCTTGGTGAGCCTTGCATCCTGGGCAACTTTGGAAATCAGATCATTCTTGTTCACGTTTCAGTCCTTTCCTGGATCACAGGTTAGCCGATACGAAACGACTGTGAGGCCATGCTCAGAGCAAATTCCGCTCAAAAGCAAGCCCGAATTGGTCATTTGGTAAATACTCGTTTTATTTCAAGTGCTTAGCTCTTGATAAAAACGAAAGAAGCCGGCAGGTGGTCCCCGCCGGCTTCAAAATCGTCCAGAATCACGAATCACTGATTCTGCGCAGAAATCCGCCAAATACGAGCTGGTTTCAGTGCGCGGTCAGTCCGGGCGCCTCGTCGGTACCGGCAATGACGCCTGCCTGCCGGGCCTCTTCTTCGGCCTCGTCCCATTCAATGGCTTCGGGAACTTCGACCAGCGCATGCGGCAGGACTTCGTCCATCATCGCCACCGGCACGATTTCCAGTCCGCTCTTCACATTGTCGGGAATCTCGGCGAGGTCCTTGGCGTTCTCTTCGGGAATCAGCACCTTCTTCATGCCGCCCCTCAGGGCCGCCAGGAGCTTCTCCTTCAGCCCGCCGATCGGCAGGACACGGCCGCGCAGGGTGATCTCTCCTGTCATCGCAAGGTCCCTGCGAACCGGGATTCCGGTCATGATCGAGACAATTGCCGTCGCCATCGCGACACCAGCCGAAGGTCCGTCCTTCGGTGTCGCCCCTTCGGGCACATGGACGTGAATATCCTTCTTGTCGAAAAGCGGCGGCTTGATACCGAACTCAACCGCCCGTGACTTGACATAGGAATTCGCCGCGGAGATCGATTCCTTCATCACGTCGCGCAGATTGCCGGTCACCGTCATCTTGCCCTTGCCGGGCATCATGACGCCTTCAACCGTCAGCAGTTCGCCGCCAACCTCGGTCCAGGCAAGCCCGGTGACCACGCCGACCTGATCTTCACTCTCGGCTTCGCCATAACGGAATTTGGGAACGCCCAGATAGTCTTCGATGTTGTCGGGCGACACGACAATCGTGTCCTTGTCGGTGGTGAGAATGTCCTTCACCGCCTTACGGGTCAGTTTGGCGAGTTCGCGCTCGAGATTGCGTACACCGGCCTCTCGCGTGTAGCGCCGGATGACGGTCTGAAGCGCCTCGTCCTCGATCGACCATTCGTCCTTCTTCAGCCCGTTCGACTTTGTCTGCTTGGGGATCAGATGGCGCCGGGCAATCTCGACCTTCTCGTCTTCGGTGTAACCGGCGATACGGATGATCTCCATCCGGTCCATCAGGGGTGCCGGAATGTTCAGCGTGTTTGCGGTGGTCACGAACATCACGTTGGAGAGATCGTAATCGACCTCGAGATAGTGGTCGTTGAACGAGTTGTTCTGTTCCGGATCGAGGACCTCGAGCAGAGCCGAGGACGGGTCGCCTCGGAAATCGGCGCCGAGCTTGTCGATCTCGTCGAGCAGGAACAGCGGGTTCGACTTCTTGGCCTTCTTCATCGACTGGATGATCTTGCCCGGCATTGAACCGATATAGGTGCGCCGGTGGCCGCGGATTTCAGCCTCGTCCCGCACGCCGCCCAGCGACATGCGCAGGAACTCGCGTCCCGTTGCCTTGGCAATTGAGCGGCCGAGCGATGTCTTGCCGACCCCGGGAGGCCCAACCAGACAGAGGATCGGCCCCTTGAGCTTATTGGTGCGCTGCTGCACCGCCAGATACTCGACGATGCGTTCCTTGACCTTCTCGAGACCAAAGTGATCTGTGTCGAGCACATCCTGGGCCTTGCCCAGGTCCTTGTTGACCCGGCCCTTGGTGCCCCACGGAATGTTCAGCAGCCAGTCGAGATAGTTTCGAACAACCGTTGCTTCGGCCGACATCGGGCTCATCTGGCGAAGCTTCTTCATCTCGCCGTTGGCCTTTTCCCGTGCTTCCTTGGAGAGTTTCGTGTTCTCGATCTTCTCATCGAGTTCCTGAAGCTCATCCTTGCCTTCGTCGCCGTCGCCGAGCTCCTTCTGAATGGCCTTCATCTGCTCATTCAGATAGTACTCGCGCTGGGTCTTCTCCATCTGGCGCTTGACCCGGGAACGGATCTTTTTCTCAACCTGCAGAACGCTGATCTCGGCTTCCATCAGTGAAAAAATCTTCTCGAGCCGCTCGTTGATGGAGGACAGTTCGAGCAGTTCCTGCTTCTCGGGAATCTTTATGGCGAGATGAGAGGCGACCGTGTCCGCGAGCTTGGAGTGATCGTCGATACTGCCGACGGACCCAAGCACCTCCGGCGGCACCTTCTTGTTGAGCTTCACATAGCTTTCAAACTGAGTCACCACCGAGCGGGCGAGTGCTTCAAGCTCATGCTCGCCGCCGCTTTCTTCCGGCAGGCGCTCGGCCATGGCTTCGAAATATTCTTCATTTTCGGTGTAGCTAAGAACCTGCGCCCGTTCAGCGCCTTCCACCAGCACCTTGACGGTGCCGTCGGGAAGCTTCAGGAGCTGCAGCACCGAGGCAAGCGTGCCGACCGAGAAGATCGCATCGATCGTCGGATCGTCGTCGCTTGCATCCTTTTGCGTCGCCAGAAGAATCTGCTTGTCATCGCGCATGACCTCTTCGAGCGCCTTGATCGACTTCTCCCGGCCGACGAATAACGGGACAATCATATGCGGGAACACGACGATGTCGCGCAGGGGCAGAACCGGATACAATTCCGCCTCGCCGCCCGAAGTCGGCCCTGACATGATTTCGCTGGACTTCGTCATGTGAAGGTACCTTATGTTCTTGTTTCGCGTTCGAATGAGGGATCTGGGAACGAACGACAAAAATCACCGGTCCGCGAAGACCTGTTCCCAAGCGTACATTACCACTGAGCCCGGGCCGTTCCGTTCAGCTTTGAACCACAAGAGAATCAAAGCATCTTCCGGCCCATACCACCACCCAATAGGTGGCCATCTCAAGCCCCTTCGTCAAGTCCAAAGGACAATTCGGAAGGTAATCTTAATACGTAGGCCGGCGCAAACGGATCACGCGGTGGTTTCGACCTCTTCGGCGCGCTCGCTGTAGATCAGGAGCGGTGACGCCTCACCGTCGACCACCTCACCGGATATGACCGCTTCCTCGACACTGTCGAGGCCCGGCAGATCGAACATGGTATCGAGCAGTATGCCCTCCATGATCGAGCGCAAACCCCGCGCGCCGGTCTTACGCTCAATGGCCCTCTTGGCGATTGACTTCAAGGCTTCATCGGCAAACGTGAGCTTCACGTCCTCCATCTCAAAGAGGCGCTGATACTGCTTAACCAGAGCGTTCTTCGGCTCGACCAGGATCTTGACCAGAGCTTCTTCGTCGAGATCTTCAAGCGTCGCGAGCACCGGAACGCGGCCGACAAACTCGGGAATAAGTCCGAAGCGGAGCAGATCCTCCGGTTCGACCCGCTTGAGCACTTCGCCCGTCTTGCGTTCGTCTTCGGCCTCCACGTGAGCGCTGAAGCCGATCGACGAGGTCTTGCCGCGGTCGGCAATGATCTTCTCGAGACCGGCGAAAGCGCCACCACAAATAAACAGGATGTTGGTCGTATCGACCTGCAGGAATTCCTGCTGAGGGTGCTTGCGCCCGCCCTGCGGCGGTACGGAGGCAACCGTGCCCTCCATGATTTTCAGAAGCGCCTGCTGCACCCCCTCTCCCGACACGTCGCGGGTGATCGAGGGGTTGTCCGACTTGCGGGAAATCTTGTCGACCTCGTCAATGTAGACGATGCCGCGTTGCGCCCGTTCAACGTTGTAGTCGGCGGACTGCAGAAGCTTGAGGATGATGTTCTCGACATCCTCACCGACATAGCCGGCTTCGGTCAGGGTCGTCGCATCCGCCATCGTGAACGGCACATCGAGGATCCGCGCCAGCGTCTGCGCCAGCAGCGTCTTGCCGCAACCGGTCGGCCCGATAAGAAGGATGTTCGATTTCGCCAGTTCGACGTCGTTGTTCTTGCCGCTGTGATTGAGCCGCTTGTAATGATTGTGAACGGCAACCGACAGAACCCGCTTCGCCAGGGGCTGGCCGATCACATAGTCGTCGAGCACTTCGCAGATCTCGATCGGTGTCGGCACGCCATCGCGCGACTTCACGAGAGAGCTCTTGTTCTCTTCGCGAATGATGTCCATGCACAACTCGACGCACTCATCGCAGATGAATACGGTCGGGCCGGCAATGAGTTTGCGCACTTCGTGCTGGCTCTTGCCGCAGAACGAACAATAGAGCGTGTTCTTCGAGTCGCTGCTTCCGCTCACTTTACTCATGGGCACTCCCTGGCCAAATGGTCGGGGCTTTCACCCCAAAGCACCTTCGATGCCGCAGTCCGTTCCGTGGTTACCGCCCCACCCCGGTGGCGAAACCTGTATCTCCGGCCAACTGCAGCATAATCATAGTCTTCAATGTCGAATCGGCATCTCAGCATGGTATGTATGCACTGATCAAGATTTGATTAACATGGGGTCTGTGCGGTCCCCTGTCATCTTTCTCTTGTCCTGCTGCCATCTCCGTCTTCTGTATCGTTGCGACACGTTCTATTTTTTAGTGCCGCTGTCGTCGCCTTCATCGTCCGGGCGCTTCTCGATAACCGAGTCAACGATACCCCAGTCCTTGGCACCTTCCGCGGTCATGAAATTGTCACGCTCGAGCGCGGTTTCCACCGCTTCCACCGATTGTCCGGTGTGCCCCGAATAGATCTCGTTAAGCCTTGCGCGCAATGCCAGAATTTCCCTTGCATGCAATTCGATGTCGCTCGCCTGTCCCTGGAATCCTCCAGAGGGCTGGTGAACCATTATGCGTGCGTTCGGCAATGCAAACCGCATGCCTTTCTGACCAGCGCACAGGAGCAGCGATCCCATCGAGGCGGCCTGACCGATGCACAGCGTCGAAACCGACGGCCGGATGAACTGCATTGTATCGTATATCGCCATCCCCGAGGTCACGACGCCGCCCGGCGAGTTGATGTACATGGAGATTTCCTTCTTGGGATTCTCCGCCTCGAGGAACAGCAGTTGCGCGGTGATGAGCGACGCCATCATATCTTCCACCACGCCGGTGACGAATATGATCCGCTCCTTCAACAGACGCGAATAGATGTCGTAGGCACGCTCGCCCCGGTTGGTCTGCTCAACGACCATCGGCACAAGTGTGTTCATGTAGACGTCATGGGGATCTCGCATCGTGTTCTTTTCCTTAAGTTGCCACCCCGTAAATACGGCTGCGGCATAAATACTGTTGCCTCGCTGGACCGGCTCTGCCGGGCCGGCTGCGGCGCCAAACTAATGCGATTCGGAACCGCGCGATACTCACACACAGATAAGCTTGCGTGAGCCAAATTCCAGCACTGTAGAAAACCGGTCCGTGAGACCAATTTACTCCGATTTCTTGGCCGCGGCTTTCTTCTCTGCGGGTTTCTTCGCCGCAGGTTTCTTCTCCGCGGGTTTCTTTGCCGCCTTCTTGGGCTTGGCCTCCGTCTCGCTCTTCGCCGTGGACTTTTTGGCCTTTGCCTTTTTGGGTTTCTCTTCCGCCTCGTCCTCAGGATCGCGGAACAGCTCGTCCTTGGAAACCTCCTGATCCGTTACATTCGCCTGTCCGGCAATATGATCCACCACTTTCTGTTCGAAAATGGGGCCGCGCAGTTCGAGCAGCGCCTGGGGGTTTTCCTGATAGAAGTCGTAGACCTGTTTCTCCTGCCCCGGGAACTGCCGGATGCGCTCCATCAGCGCCCGGTTGACTTCCTCGTCGGCGACGGACACGCCGGCCTTCTCGCCGACTTCGCCGAGCACCAGACCAAGCCGCACACGCCGCTGGGCAATCCCGCGGTACTCCTCGCGGGCGTCCTCTTCGGTGGTGTCTTCGTCTTCAAATGTCTTTTCAGACTTTTCGAGTTCCTGGGTAACCTGCGCCCAGATCTGCTCGAATTCCTGATCGACCAGGCGTTCGGGGAGATCAAACTTGTAGGCCTCGTCAAGCTTGTCGAGAAGCTGGCGCTTCAGCTGCGCCTGCGACACCATTTCGAATTCCTTCTCGATCTGCTGCAGGATCGCTTCTCTGAGTTTGGACAGATCCTCAAAACCGAGCTTCGCGGCAAACTCGTCATTGAGCGTTGCCTCGACCGGGGCGGCCACCTCATTGACGATCACTTCGAACACCGCCGGCTTGCCGGCAAGCTCTTCGACGCCATACTCCTCGGGGAACGAGACAGTGACATCAAGCTTTTCACCCTCTTTGGTTCCGACCAACTGGTCTTCAAAGCCCGGTATGAAACTGTTGCTTCCCAGTTCAAGAGGCGCGTTCTCCTGGCTCCCCCCTTCGAAGGGTTCGCCATCGATCCGGCCGATGAAATCGATTGTCACCCGGTCGCCGAGTTCCGCCTTGGACTTGCCGCCGCGCGGTTCAAAGTCGCGATACTGCTTGGCCAGATCCCCGAGCGACTCGTCCACATGGGTATCTTCGACCTTTGCGGTACGCCGTTCCAGCTCTAGGGAGGAAAAATCCTCGACCTCGAACGCCGGCACAACCTCGAACGCCATGGTGTAGGCAAGATCGCCATTGCCCTCCATGATGGTTTCCATTTCGCCCTGGTCTTCCGGCAGAGCGATTTCGGGCTGATAGGCCGGGCGCTCGCTGCGCTCCTCGAGCGCTTCCTGGCTGGAGTCGGTGACGGCCTGCTGAACAACCTCCGCCATAATGGACCGGCCGTAGAGTTTCCGGATGTGGTTGACGGGAACTTTGCCGGGGCGGAAACCGTTCAGCCGGACCTGCGACTTCAGTTCATTCAGCCGCACATTCATTTTCTCCGAAAGCTCGGTGACCGAGAGCACCACCTTGAGCTCGCGTTTCAGGCCTTCGTTCAGGCTCTCCGTTACTTGCATCGCCCTATAATTCCCAAAAAATTGCACCGTCCGAACGGATGTCCGACGGCGGGTTAATCTCGCTGCTCGCAGCCCGGTGGAATTTTCTCCTGGTCAGACCATGGCAGTGGCTGGTGCGGGCGGAGGGACTTGAACCCCCACGGCGTAAGCCACAAGAACCTAAATCTTGCGTGTCTACCAATTCCACCACGCCCGCGCAGAGTGCGGACCGGACCGCGCGTCTCGGCGCCTCTATAGCACAAGCAAATTTTGCGATTCCAGTACGGAAACCCACCGGGCGAAAACTTTTTCCGCACCGCCAGGCAAGTATTCTCCAGTCTCAATTGCTGAACAGCAGCCGCATGAACACAACATAAGCCGCACAAGCGAGCCCTATCACGAAATGTTCAAAACCGATGATGCCGTCTGCATAGGCGGCGTATGCGGCACTGACGAACAGCAGGGTGAGTGACAATTGTAGCATCGGATTTACCAAACCTCCGCAACCTGCCGGCAGTCTGCGCCAAATGCTCGCATGGCCGGCGTTGGCATAATGCGAAGACGGAGCACAAACCGTGCCAGTACTGAGGTGTAAACGGCGTTAATGCTTAATCAGAGTTGCAATCGAAAACATTGCTATCTCATTTGCAATGTTTTCGGGGTTGCAAAAACATACTGATTTTCTGTAGGTTTAGCAGATGTCACGACCGGGGGCTCGGTGGATGAAACAGTCGAAGGCAGGATATGTCCGGTGGGGCCCAGGCCAGGAAAGCCCGAACCCGGGAGCGCATTCTTAGCGCGGCAATCGATCTATTTCTTGAAAACGGTTTTCATGGAACAAACATCGATTCCGTCGCCTCCCGATCGCACAGTTCGAAGCAGACCATTTACAAGTACTACGACGACAAGGAAGAGATTCTAGAACACGCCATCACCCGGCTTCGTGAAGAGATCAGTGAAGAGACACTGAAACTCAACTTCGATTCAGACGCTTTCGAGACCGAACTCACCGAGTTCGGATTGCGTTACCTCAGTGCAATTCTCAAAGAACGCCAGGTCCAGACATTCCGGCTCTGTGTCGAAATGGCGCGGCGCTCGGGAAGCCCATCCGGCCCATTTGGCAAGGTCGATTCAGAAAAGCTGCACGCGGTTCTCGGCGATTACATCAGACACCTGAGCGCCAAGGGACTGATCGACCACGACGACGATGCCGAGTTCATGGCCCAGGCATTCCTCGGAATGGTGCGCGGCAACTATCACTTCTTCAAGACAGTCGATGCGGAATATGCGCCGACACGCAGGGAACTTCGGGCACATGTGACGCAGGTGACACGCCTGTTCTGCGCCGCCCTGAATCGGGGGGCAGCGTAAACCCAAGCCTGAGCATCAGGACCAGTTCAAAGGCTCAGACCCTTTAGAATATCCGGCAAGGCCTCGGGCAGGTCTTCCGCGATCAGTCCGCGCCCCACCACGTTTCCGGTTTCCCCGTGCAGCCAGACTGCGGCACAGGCCGCATCGAAAGCCGGCATGCCCTGTGCCAGCAGACCGGCCACTATGCCGCCAAGCACATCTCCCGACCCGGCGGTGGCAAGCGTGGCCGGCGCGTTCGTGTTGACCGCGGCCCGTTCGTCGGCGCATGCGACAACAGTATCGGGCCCTTTGAGAATGATCGTTGCGCCGGACGCCTTCGCCGCCCCGATCGCGCGTTCGATCTTGCCGGACGCCGTGCCCGATTCGAAAAACAGCCTCGAAAACTCCCCCTCATGCGGCGTCATCACCACGGACCTGTGAGGACCGGACATGATCGCGTCGAAGAGTTCCGACGGGCACGGTGCAAACGACGTCAACGCGTCCGCATCAAGCACGCAGGCAGCACCGCTTTCAAGCACGGCCCGCACATTGGCGCGCGTCTCACCGCCCACCCCGGCCGCCGGGCCGATCAGAACGACATTCAAGCGCCGGTCTTCAAGCAGTCGCCCGAGACCGGCTGCCGTATCGAACGGCGCCAGCATGATCGCCGTCAGATGCGCCGCATTGACCGCCAGTGCCTCCGGCGGTGTCGCCACCGTGACCAGCCCCGCGCCCGACCTCAGCGCGGCCCGCGCTCCGAGACGAGCCGCGCCCGTGCTGGCGGGTCCGCCGGAGACAACGACCGCATGCCCCCGATGGTACTTATGCCCCTGTGCCACCGGCCCGGTCATGTGGTGGAGCCAGTTTTCCGGATCGTTCTCCACATAGCCGGGCGTGATGTCGTCGAGCACCGCCGCCGGGATACCGATATCCGCGACCAGCGTCTCTCCGCAATGCCCCCGGCCCGGATAGAGCACGTGGCCGGGTTTCTTGCGAAAGAAGGTAACAGTGTAGGACGCGACGATGGCGGCACCGAGCGCCTGCCCCGTATCTCCGTCAATACCGGTGGGAAGATCGACCGCACAGACCGGGATGCCCGACGCGTTTATGCTCTCGACCAATGCGGCCAGGTCGCCTTCGACGGGCCGCGTCAGGCCGGCGCCAAAAATGGCGTCGACAATAATGTCGGCATCGCCGGAAAACGCGGTGTCAAACGAAGCGACGTCTCCGCGCCACCGTTCCGCCGCCAGGGCGGCATCGCCCCTGAGGCGGTTGAGATCACCGAGCAGAGCAAGCTTCACGGACCAGCCGGCCTCGGCCAACAGACGCGCCACCACGAACCCGTCGCCGCCATTGTTGCCGGGCCCGCAAAGGACAACGGCCCGTCCCGTCCGGCAGCGCTCAAGGATCGCCGACGCGCAGGCCGCACCGGCCGCTTCCATGAGCGTGATGCCCGGCACTCCGCCGGCGATCGCCAGTTGATCTGCGCGATACATCTCTTGCGTGGCAAGCAGAGCACTGCGATGTCCGGGCGCTGGCATGTCAGCTATCCATACTGAGCAAGTTGATCGAGCCCGGCGATCTTCACCGCGAACCTCCGTCAGCCGAAGAAAGCATTGAGGCGTGACGCCGCCTCCGCCATCACATCATCCCTCTTGCAGAAACAGAACCGCACCAGGGTGTTCGGCTTCGACTTGGAGGCAGGATGGTAGAACACGCTCATGGGCACGGCGGCGACCTTGGCGTTTTCCGTGATGTGCCTGCAGAAATCATAGTCCGAACCGTTAAACCCGAAGCGGCCGATATCGGCGGTCATGAAATACGTGCCCTCGCAGGCCAGCACCGGCAGGCCTATGCCTTCCAGCGTCTGACGCAGAAAGTCCCGCTTGCCCTCAAGCTCGCTGGAAAGGGCATCGAAATAGCCGTCTTCCTGTTCGAGCCCGAGAGCGACGCCGTACTGCAACGCCGGACAGGTGGTGAAGGTAACGAACTGGTGCGCCTTGGCCACCACGTTCACCAGAGCCTCCGGCCCTGAAATGTAGCCGACCTTCCAGCCGGTGAGCGAAAATGTCTTGCCCGCTGAACCGATCCGCAGGCAGCGCTCGCGCATTCCCGGCAAGGCGGCCAGGGGAACATGCCTGCGGCCATCGAAAGTCAGATGCTCGTAGACCTCATCGCAGACCGCATAGGCATCGTACTTTTCCAGGAGCCCTGCGATGACGGCCAGCTCTTCGCGCCCGAAGACCTTGCTTGCGGGGTTCATGGGAGAATTGAGGACGACGAGTTTGGTCCGCTCCGAGAACGCCGCTTCGAGCGTGTCCTGCGGCACCGTCCAGTCCGGCGGCTCGAGCGAAACCGCCTTCACCGTCGCGCCGGTCTGCTCGATCTGCGGCAGATAGCAGTCGTAGAACGGTTCGAGCACAATCGCCTCGTCCCCGGGATTGAGCAGCGCCATGATGCAGTCGGACAGCGCTTCGGTCGCCCCCGACGTGACGATGATCTCCGATTGCCAGTCGTAGTCGAGACCGTAGAACCGCTTGTTGTGCCGGGCCACGGCCTGGCGCAACTCCGGTATGCCCATCATCGGGGGATACTGATTTGGGCCTTCGATCAGCCGCTCCGCCGCGGCGCGGCGAATGTCTTCGGGACCGTCGACATCGGGGAACCCCTGGCCCAGATTGATGGCGCCATGTTCGACGGCGAGCGCCGACATGACCGTGAACACGGTCGTTCCTTGTGCTGCGAACACGTTGTTCAGGCTCATAGTGGCATCCATGCGGTAGTGTTGTTGGCGTGTCGAGGGCGCATGTTTGCCACAGCGTCCGCGCAAATCAAGGACCAAACAACCCGCATGACCGGTTTTGGCCGGTATCGGAAAAGGCGATCCGGACGGAGGCATAGGCCGCAATGTCCCATGTATCCTCCAATCTCACCGACGCACCGGCAATGCCCGTGCCGCTGACACCGCCAAGATACGTGGCGAAGATGTCGAGCCCGGTATCGATGCATGGTGCAAGCTCAATGCGAACCCCGCCTCCGGCTTGCGCCAGCAACGATGTGCCATCTGCGCCGGCCACCTTTGCGCCCCCGCTGAAGGCTTCAAGGCGTCGATGCGCGGCGCCAACGCCGCCACCGAACCGCACATTGATACGCTCGGCCAGCGGAACCTCGACAGTGATGAACGGCATGACCCCGTAATAGCTGTGCGATCCGCTGAGCGGCAGCACGCCGGGGCCGGCGACCCCGGTGAGACGGTCGGGTTCGGTCTCGCCGAGCACGCCCACCAGGCCCAGACTGAGATGCGCATTGCCAATTGCCTCCAGCCACATAACGCTCGCACCGAAGCGGGCGGCAACGCCCGGATCGAATTCGATCCGCTGGTTGACCCTCGACAGATCGCCCTTTTGAACCGGCACGGAGGCGCCCATACCGGTCTCCAGAACGAAAAGCAGATCGCCCTTGCGGTCAGCTGCGCCCTCACTTTCCACATGGACCGGCGGCGCAGGCATTGGCCTCATTACAGTCGGCCCGGCCGCGGGTGGGTCTGGCGGAATGCTCACAGCCGGCGTGTCGCCATTGTCATTACTGTCATTGGCAGCACTGTCATCGACAGCACCGTCATCGGCAGCACCGTCATCGGCAGCGGTGTCTTCCCGCGACGGCGGCACGTCTACCGGCGGCATCGTCGCCTCTTCCTCTCGCACGGAGGTATCGGGCGTTTCCGCATCCGGTGCTTCCGGGTTGACCGGACCGGCTTCCGGATCCACCTCCGCCAAATCGCGCGGCGGCTCCTGCGTCATCCCGAGTTCCTCAAGAACGCGGGCAACAAACTCATGGCGTTCATCCGGGTGCACGACATCCGCTTCGACAAGCACGTCGGTGAACGCCGCGACCGACGCGGTATCGACAACGTGATTATCGCTTCGCGCAATCTTCAGCACCTCGGCGAGGAGCCGGACTCTGGCCGTCAGATCGTCACCCCCGACCAGGAACTGCAGATGGTCCTGGCGGACCATGTCGGCGGCGTCGCGGTAAAGCCCGGTGTTCTCCGCCCGCGCCTTTGGTTTCGGCTTGACCTGCTCGACGGCGTCTTCGGGAACCGGCACGCGAACGCCTTCAACGGGCGCGGTCTCTGACAGCCCGTAAACCTCCAACGCCGTGCGCCGTGCCAGCGCGACAACCGGTTCAATCATGAACTCAGGGACATCCAGCTGGCCTGACGTACCGCCGCCGGCCTGCAGCGCGGCCCGGACATCCTCCTCGACACTGCGTGACAGCTCATAGGTTTCGGACGGCGCTCCGGCGTCGGACACCTGATGGCCCTGAAAATAGCGTTCCAGGAGGGGGCGCAAAACCCCGACCTCGCCCTTCGCCAGATCGCGCGAAATCCGCTTGAAGATGAGCCCGGTATAGCGTTCCTGTTCGAGCGCCTTGATGAACCCCGCCAGACTCACGTAGTCAGCCCCGTCCCAGCTCTTGCCGTCAGCCTGAACCGCTCCACACAAGCCACACAGCACCAGCAACACCGCCGATAACCGTGCAACAAATGGGTGCGCGTACATCATGGTCTGCCCGCCAGGAAAGATGGTTTCACTTGGGTACCCGCGTCGCGGCCCTTTGGCCATCACAAATGGCGCCGGCCTGCGCCAAATCTGTGGAGAGGGTTGCACACAATTTATGCAACCTGCATATTTTTTGGGCAAGGGCCAATTCACGCTGCTACCGGGTTAATCAGACATACGAATTAAGCCCTACAAATCAACAAGTTATCCGGTCGGCAAAACTGGCACGCTATGTGCTCAACGCGCAAGAGACCGGAGTCCGTCCAACAAGGGCCGGCGCCGGATGTCGAAGTGTTTTGAAGCTGTCCGAAAAGAGGCGAATTGCATGAAAAAGATTGAAGCAATCATCAAGCCTTTCAAGCTTGATGAAGTCAAGGAGGCGCTTCAGGAAGTGGGCCTGCAAGGCATAACGGTGACCGAGGCAAAAGGCTTTGGCCGTCAGAAGGGCCACACTGAACTGTATCGGGGCGCGGAGTATGTCGTCGACTTTCTGCCCAAGGTGAAAATCGAAGTCGTCCTCAGTGATGATCTGGTCGAAAAGGCTGTCGAAGCCATACAGACCTCCGCCAAGACCGGGCGTATCGGCGATGGCAAAATCTTCATCACCGCAGTTGAAGACGCGATCCGTATCCGCACCGGTGAGACCGGAGGTGACGCACTCTAAAGCCGCTTTTCAATGCGCCGGCCGAACCCGGCAATCACCAGTTCCAATAAACTTTCCAACACAACAGGTGGGATTTACCAAATGTCCAATGCAGAAACGGTTCTGAAGACAATCAAAGACAAGGACGTGAAATTCGTCGACCTCCGGTTTACCGACCCGCGCGGCAAGATGCAGCATCTGACGATGGACGTTGTCGCGGTCGACGAAGACATGTTCGCCGACGGCATCATGTTTGATGGTTCCTCGATCGCCGGCTGGAAGGCCATCAACGAATCCGACATGACCTTGATGCCCGATCCCGAAACCGCCCATCTCGACCCGTTCTATGCCCAAACGACGATGGCGGTCTTCTGTGACATCCTCGAGCCGACGACCGGCGAGGGTTATGAGCGCGACCCGCGCATGACCGCCAAGGCGGCCGAAGCCTACCTCAAGCAGACCGGTATCGGCGATGCCGTCATGGTCGGCCCGGAAGCCGAGTTCTTCATCTTTGACGACGTGCGCTTCACATCGGAACCCTACGACACAAGCTTCAAGCTCGACTCATCGGAACTGCCGACCAATACCGGCACCGAATACGAGATGGGCAACATGGGCCACCGCCCCCGAACCAAGGGCGGCTATTTCCCGATGAATCCGATCGACAGCTGTCAGGACATTCGCTCCGAGATGCTTTCCGTCATGCAGGAGATGGGTGTCGAAACCGAAAAGCATCACCACGAAGTCGGCGCCGCCCAACACGAGCTCGGCATCCTCTTCAATCCGCTGACCCGGATGGCCGACAAGCTGCAGATCTACAAATACGTCGTCCACAACGTCGCCCATGCCTACGGCAAGACGGCGACGTTCATGCCCAAGCCGGTCTACGGCGACAACGGCACCGGCATGCACTGCCACCTGTCGATCTGGAAGGGCGATGCACCGCTCTTTGCGGGCAATCAGTATGCAGATCTTTCGGAAGAATGCCTGTTCTACATCGGCGGCATCATCAAGCACGCCAAGACCCTGAACGCCTTCACCAACCCGAGCACCAACTCCTACAAGCGTCTGGTCCCCGGCTTCGAAGCACCGGTGCTTCTGGCTTACTCATCGCGCAACCGTTCGGCGTCGTGCCGCATCCCCTATACGTCCTCGCCGAAGGGCAAGCGCGTCGAGGTGCGGTTTCCGGATCCGACCGCCAATCCCTATCTCGCCTTCGCCGCTCTCCAGATGGCCGGCCTTGACGGCATTCAGAACAAGATCCACCCCGGCGACCCGATGGACAAGGACCTCTATGACCTGCCGCCGGAGGAACTCAAGGACGTGCCGACCGTTTGCGGTTCATTGCGTGAAGCCCTCGAATGCCTCGAGGCCGACCGCGAGTTCCTCAAAAAGGGCGGCGTTTTCACAGACGACCAGATCGATGCCTATCTGGAGCTCAAGTGGGAAGAAGTGATCCGCTTCGAGCACACTCCACATCCGGTCGAGTTCGACATGTATTACAGCGTCTGATCGACGGCACACATCATCGAAATACCGGCCGGGCTTTTGGCGAGCCCGGCCATTTTTCTGGACCGTTCACCGGCACCGCAAAGTTCCTGCGCGATTTAAACTGGAATCTTCAGAAATTTTGACATCATTTCGGCTAAGTTCGCCTTGATAAGCGACCATGCACATCAAGCATGGAGCAAGGAATGATTCGCGGCATCTTCCTGCTGGTTGTCTGCCTGGGCCTGGTCATAGGCGCGGGCGTGACCCTTCTGGGCCTGTTGGCGCCCATTTCTCCCTCTTTTGAAATCGCCAATCACTTCCGGCCGTTCACCCTGGGTGGTTTCGTGGTGCTGCTGGCCATCGCGATGATCTTCAGATTGCGGCGATGGCTGATCCCGGTTGCAGGTTTCGCACTCTTGAACGGCGCCCTGTTCGTTCTTCCCGTCACCTTCCAGGCAACGGTCGCCTCGACCGCCGAAACATCATCGGCTGCCATGAAGGTCGTTTCCTTCAACATCTGGGTCGGCAACCGACCGCTCGGCGAAATCGAAAACTTCCTGCGCAAAGAGAATGCCGATGTGGTTCTGCTGCAGGAGATCGATGCCGAGCACGCCGCGGATCTGCTTCCGAAACTCAAGGACGTGTATCCGCATCAGCTGTCCTGTGCGCACGCCCGCGCCTGTCAGCTGGCGATGCTGTCGCGCACGCCGTGGTCGCATGCGGAATTCCTCAAAGGTTCCGTCGAGAATCCGGCCATGATCTGGGCGCGCTACGGCTCAGGTGATGACACCTACCGGATCGCCAGCCTGCATCACGCCTGGCCGTTCCAGGCCTATGCCCAGGTCAACCACACCGACTGGCTCATCCAGTGGAGTTACGGCGTTACCGAACCGCTTTTGATCGCCGGCGACTTCAACCTCACGCCGTTTTCATGGAAACTCTCCAAGTTTGCCTGGATGACCGGCCTCAAACGCTATTCGACCTACCAGCGCAACTGGCCCGGACATCGTTACGCGCCCGCATTCCTGATCGACCACGTGTTTTCAACCAACGCCTTCAAGCCCATCGACGTGCGCACGGGACCTGCGCTTGGCTCCGACCACCTGCCGATCATCGCCACCGTGGTGCGCGAGGCACGATAGTCCGGGCAGCAACGCCGGTCTTGTTGCGAAGCGCCTGTCAATATAAACCCCACCCCAAGGGGACGCGCCGCACCGGCCTCCCCTCCTCTGAACAGCGGACGGCCTTCGAGCGTCCCGCCGCAGTCGACCGGACACATGACCGAAGAGCCGCACAACCCGCACGCCGCGAAGGCGATTGCCCTGATCTGCGGCGCCGGCCTGTCCTTCGCCGTGCTCGACACCACGGTCAAGTATCTTGCCGCCCATACCGAACTGCCGATGGCGGAGATCACCTGGGTCCGCTTCTTCGTCCATGCCCTTTTGACACTGATCGTTCTGGGCCCGGCCGCGGTGCCGCGCCTGATAAGGACCGGCAAGCCGCTGCAGCAATGGTTGCGCTCGGGCTTCATGCTGAGCGCCACCTTGTGCAACTTCGTGGCGGTCACCTATCTGCGCCTCGACCAGACGGCGACCATCTTCTTTCTGACCCCGCTGGTGATCGCCGCCCTCGCCGGCCCGATCCTCAATGAATGGGTCGGGTGGCGCCGCCTGCTTGCGATCCTCACAGGCTTTTTCGGTATCCTGATCGTCATGCGTCCGGGCTTCGGGTGGATCCACTGGGCCGCGCTGTTCTCGTTCGGCGCCACTCTGAGTTACGCGCTTTACAGCATCGCCACACGTTACCTCGCCGCCCACGACGACGCGCAGGTGACCCAGTTCTATACCCCGCTCGCCGGAATGATCGTCATGGCGCCGCTTGCGTTCATGCACTGGGTGTGGCCGGCGGACGCCCTCACCTGGATTCTATTCGTCTGGCTGGGCGTCGCCGGCGCCTTCGGCCACTGGCTGTTGATCCAGGCCTATCGCTTCGCCTCGGCCCCGGTGCTGGCGCCCTTCATCTACGTCAACCTGGTCTGGATGACGTCGCTCGGTTATCTGGTGTTCGGCGACATACCCGACATCGCAACCGTTGCCGGCGGAGCGGTTGTGATCGGTTCCGGCCTCTATCTGCTCTACCGCGAGCGGCGCATCAACGCCTCGTAGCAGACGGCGTCCCTTCCTCCAGGATCAGGCGCCGGCTGCCTCCGTGGTGCCGAATGTCAGCCCCAGGGAGCGAAGCCACCTTCTGTACTCGACCGCCGTCTTGTCCGATGGCAGATGCATCTCCTCGCCCATCGACGTCGGCAGCAGCTTGGGCCGCTGACTTTCCACAATGCACACATCCTGGCCGATGATGAGTTCGGTGAATTCCTCGATTTCCTTTTCGGTGGACTGCTCGTCGTAGTTCGACGCCAGCAGCACCCAGCCGACTCCACGGTCGGGCGCGACGGGCGTCACGGTCAGCACGATGGCTTCGGTTGCCGCTGTGCCATCGGACCGTTTTTGCCCGATATCCTTGACCAGGCGCGCCGTGTAAGGCCGAGCGACGTAATACTCGTAACCGACATCGACCCCGTCGGCATCGAGCGAGTTGGTCGGCTTGGGCTGCCATGCCCGCACATTGGTCACCGCGATGCCGCCCTCGCCCACCGCCACATCGTAGTCCTTCACCTCGGTGTGATCGGTGTCGCCGAGATAACCGCCATGCACGAACGGAAAATGGGAGATGTCGAGAAAGTTCTCGATGGCCCTGAGGCCGCTCGTTTCATAGGCGAAGCTGCCGCCGAAATAGATCGTGTGCGTGCCGTCGTCGGCTTCGGGAAACGGCGGGATATCGTTCGCCGGCTCGCCAAGGCACACCCACACAAGCCCGTAGACGACCTTCACTGCAAACGTGCGGGCGCGCGCCCGCGGCGTCGGCTGCTGGTTCTGATGCGCCGGATAATGGACGCACTGGCCATCATCCTGGTACTGCCAGCCGTGATAGGCGCACTCGAGCCGGTTGTCGCAGACCTTGCCGAGCGACAGTTTAACGCCCCTGTGCGCGCATCGGTCCTCCCAGGCGTTGATACCGTCTGCGGACCGCCAGAGCACGATGTCCACGCCCAGCAGAGCTGCCGCACAGGGCACGTCGACGGCAATGTCTCCCTCACGGGCAACCACATGCCAGTCGTTGAGCACAACCGGATCTGAATACATCTGTTTTCACCAATTGATCTGGAATGTCCGGCTGCGTCGGCACATCCGCGCGCAGCCGGACCAAAGTGTCGGTGCCGTTCACTCCGGCAGGGTTGCTTCAACGCCCTGCACGTACCAGTTCATCGAATAGAGGTCGGCATCGGGAATCGTCTCCCCGTCCTTGACCCTCACTGTACCGGCCTGGTCCTTTATCGGCCCCTGGAAGGGGTGGAACGTGCCGGCCGTGATTTCCGCCTGGCGTTTCATCACCTTGGCCGCGATGTCTTCGGGCACCATCTTGCCAATCGGCGCAATCGCCAGAACGCCGGCCGACATCGGATCCCAGATGGGTGCGTTCGTCCATGATCCATCCAGCACCGTCTTGGTCACACGGGTATAGAATTCACCCCAAACCGGGATGACGGCGGTCAACTGGGAGTCCGGCCCGAACTTGCTCCTGTCGGAATGGAAGCCGATCACCAGCTTGCCCGTCCGCTGCGCCGAAAGCGTCGGCGCCGAAGAATCCGTTACGTGGGCAACGATATCGACACCCTGGGCGAACAATGCATCGGTTGCTTCGCGTTCGCGGCCCGGGTCGTACCAGGAATTCACTTCGATGACCTTGATCTTGACGTCCGGATTCATTGCCTGCGCGCCAAGCGCAAAGCCATTGATGATCTGCAGCACCGCCGGCAGCGGAAACGACGACACATAGCCAATCGTGTCCGATTTGGTCGTGGCACCGGCCACCATGCCCGCCAGATAGGACGGCTCATAATAGCGCAGCGAATAGGTGCCCATGTTTTCGGCGCTCTTGTAGCCGTCGAGATGCATGAACTTGATATCTGGATAGAGCCCCGCAACCTCCAGGGTCTGGTCCATAAAGCCAAAGGACGTGGTGTAGATCAGTTTGTGGCCGTCCGCGGCGAGCTGCCGGATGACGCGCAGGGCGTCAGGTCCATAGGCGACATTCTCGACGATCTTGGCTTTCACCTTGGCCCCGAGCGCCGCTTCCATTTCCAGACGGCCCTTGTCGTGTTCAGCCGTCCATCCGGTGTCGCCAACCGGACTGAAATAGACGAACCCGACACCCAGCGGATCGCCGGCATTGGCGCTGTGAGTGCCCATCACCGCCACCGCGACGACAAGCGCCATCACACATCGCATAAGAATCCTGATCATCGAGACTTCTCCCTCACCCGTTTTCTTGTTCAGCCGCAACGGCCTGCAAACCCGTCATCATGCGGCTGCCGCCACATTACGCGTCAGTTTGAATTAGGTTACAAGACCCGATGGGCCGGGAGTGCAGAACGGGAAAACGATTAGTGCAGTGGGGGAAAACCAGCCGCAATTGCCGGCTAGTCGACGGCCCGGCGACGCGCCTCGCCCGGGGTAGAGCCGAAGCGCTTGCGGAACTCGGTTGAAAAATGCGCACTGTTGGTGAAGCCGCAGTGTTCCGCGACGGCGGCAATCGACATGCCGTCAAAAGCCGGATCGCCAAGGACCCTGCGCGCATGGGCAAGCCGGCGTTCCTTCAGCCATCGTCCCGGTGTTGTCTCAATTTTCGAGAACAGGTCGTACAGGTAGCGCTCCGACACATCATTGTCCTTGGCAATTCGCTTTGCCGACAGATCCGCCTCGCAGATCCGCTCATCAATATAGCTCTTGATCCGGTAGAGACGGTTCGAACGCGCGGCCGGGACCGCATGGGCGGAGCTTCCGCTCACCAGCGTGTCGGTAAGCATCTCCAGCACCCGATAGGCCATCGACAGCCGGGTCGGCGCATCCATGGCATCAAGGTTGCGGGCGACCGAGAACAGGAGGTCCCTGGTCACTGAACCTTGAGGATGGAACAGGGGTACCGCCCGCGCGCAATGGTCTTCCGGCACGGCAACGCGTCCGCGCAGCAAATGAGCCGGAATGGTCAGCATCAGCGCGCCGGCGGTCTGGCCGTGGTTGAATTCCACAGGGTCCATGGTCGAATGCAGCGCCGCACTGGCGCTGTCGATAATGACATCGCGCCCGAACTGGGACATGTGGAATGCCCCCTGGGTCGCGATCGTCAGGATGTATGTCGCCCGCCTGGCCCGGCCAATCGTCTGCCTGGTCTGAAATCCCCGGTAAGGGTCGCTGATCATGTGCCGCAGGCCCAGCGGGCCAAGCTCGCCGGCAACGACACGGGCACGGAACGAGTCTTCAGTGGTCCTGACCACCATGGGGCTGCACAGGCTCCACATGACATCGGCCCAGATGTCGACCCTGGTATCGAGCGGGATGTCGCTCGTGTCCAACCGCAGGGGTAGAGCCACCAGTTCGTTGTTCATGCAGCAAGTTTAGAGCGTTTCATGCTCATGTTGAACCGTTTGATGGTGCCACTCCAATCGCAGCGGTATCGTTTCAGCGCCGGAACGGTACACCGAGGGATGCCGGAGTACTGAGGCCGATCTTTATCCGGTCGGACGAAATCACCACCAGGACAACGATGGTCGCGGCGTAGGGCAGCATCGACAGGAACTGGGTCGGAATCCCCAGATTGATGCCCTGAACCTGGAACTGAACGATCGTCACACCGCCAAAGAGCAGAGCGCCAAAAAGAACACGCGTCGGCTTCCAGGCCGCAAAGACCACCAGGGCAATGGCGATCCAGCCGCGCCCCGCCGTCATGTTCTCGACCCACACCGGGGTGTAAAATACGGAGAGGAACGCTCCCCCCGCCCCCGCCATTGCGCCGCCGAACATGACGGCCAGATATCGCACTCTCAGCACGTTGAGACCGTTGGCGTGGGCAGCTTCCGGCGCGTCGCCGACAGCGCGCAGCGTGAGGCCGGCGCGGCTGCGCTGCAGGAACCACCACACCCCCGCAAGCATGAGAAACGCGAAATAGGTCAGCGGTTCGAGACTGAACATCAGCGGCCCCAGAACTGGAATTTCACTCAGGTAGGCAATCCCGGCCGGTCCGGCGACCTCGAGCGCCGATCCAGTGTAGCCGGAGCCGATATAGGCGCTGACGCCGGTTCCGAAGATCGTCAGGGCAAGCCCGGTGGCGACCTGATTGGCCATGCAGGTGAGCGTGAGAAATCCGAAGAGCAGCGACAGAACCGCTCCTGCCGCAATCGCCGCCAATACCGCAAGTGCCAGGCTCTGCGATCCCGCGGCAACCGCAAAGCCGGTGCTCGCCCCAACCAGCATCATGCCTTCGACGCCGAGGTTGAGTACTCCGGAACGCTCCGATACGAGCTCGCCGAGTGCCGCCAGCAACAACGGTGTCGCCGCGGTCAAAGTCGCGACCGCGATGAATATGAAGAAGTCGGCTTCAGCCATCGACGGCACCTCCGCCTTCGGCGGAATTCGATGCGAACCCGACCCATGTCAGCCGGTATGAGACCAGCAGATCCGACATCAGGAGAAAGAACAACAAGGTTCCCTGGAAGATACCGGTGATGGCGCTCGGCACACCGAGAGACACCTTCGCCTGTTCACCGCCGATAAAGAACAGCGCCATGAGCACGCTCGACAGGATGATTGCGAGCGGGTTCAACCGCCCGATATAGGCGACAATGATAGCGGCGAAGCCGTAGCCGGGGGAGACCACCTCACGCAGCTTCCCGATCGTGCCCGCGACTTCGACGACACCGGCAAGTCCGGCGCAGAACCCGCTGATCAGCAGGCCCAGCCAGATCATGCGGTTGCGCCCGAACCCGGCATAGCGCGCGGCGTTTACCGCCTTGCCGCCAACCTCCATCTGATAGGAAAGATAGCTGAACCTGACGAATACCCATGCTGCCACGGCCACGCCTAGCGCCAGTAGAATGCCGGCATTCATGCGGGTGCCGTCCAACAGGCGCGGCAGTCGTGCGGCGCCGTGAAACGCCGTCGACTCCGGCCAGTTGAAGCCGGTCGGACTGCGCAGGGGCCCATACACCAAATAACTGAGGAACAGCCCGGCGATGTAAGTCAGCATCAACGTAACGAGGATTTCGTTTGCATTGAAACGCACGCGGAGCACCGCGGCGACTGTGGCCCAGGCCATTCCACCAATCCCCCCGGCCAGGAACATCGCCGGCAGCAGCCACCACCCCTGCACACTGTCGAAGGCAAGGGCCAGACTGCCGCCGCAGATCGCGCCGAGAATCAGTTGTCCCTCGGCCCCGATGTTCCAGACATTCGAGCGAAAACCAATCGCCAGCCCGGTGGCGCACAACAAAATGGGCGCCGTCTTCAGAAAGAGTTCGCCCAGGCCGTAGAGATCGCTGACCGGCTGGACGAAAAACACATAGAACGCCTCCGCCGGATCGTGCCCGATGAAAAAGAACAGGAGTGTCCCCGCGATCATGGCCGCTAGCGCCGAGGCCACCGGCGCCAGATAGCGGACCCACCGGGACGCCGCCGCCCGCGGTTCAAGCCTGATCGGCACAAGCGCCCCCCTGGAGTGGGCTTCCGACGCCGGCAACCGGCCGGCCACTCATCAAACGGCCGATTTCCTCGACACTCGTCGACGATGCCGACTTCGCTTCCGACAGGCACCCGTTGGCCAACACCGCGATCTGGTCGCAAATCGCGAACAGCTCGTCGAGGTCTTCCGATACGACAAGAATTGCGACGCCGTCCTCGCGCAGGTCGACCAGAAGCTGCCGGATTGCACGGGCCGCGCCAACATCAAGCCCCCAGGTCGGCTGGGCCGCGATCACCGCTTTGGGAGATTGCAGAAGTTCGCGCCCGACGATGAACTTCTGCAGATTGCCGCCGGACAGGGCGTCCGCATTTGCCGTACCATCCGCCGGCCGCACGTCGAACTCTTCGATGCAGCGCCGGGTGAACGCATCCACAGGTCCCTGCCGGATCAAGCCGCCGCGAAAGAAGTTGGCAAAGCCGGTGGTGAGCAGGCTGTTGCGCCGCAACGGCATACCCGGCACCGAACCGCGGCCGAGGCGCTCTTCGGGCACATAGACCAGTCCGGCCCGGCGCCTGGCGCGCACGCCCGCCCTCCCCATCGGCGCGCCGTCGAGGCAAACGCATTCGGCCGGTGCGCCGACCCACTCGCCGCTCAGCGCCTCGAGCAGCTCGGCCTGTCCGTTGCCGGCTATCCCGGCAATTCCGAAGATCTCACCGCACCGTACAGCCAGATTCACATCGTCCAGGCCAACACCGCCGGCGACTTCGGAGTCCCTGGACAACGCCAGGACCGACATCCGCTCGGCCCCGGCATGCGCGGCATCATGCCGGATCGCCGGGACCATCGAACCAAGCATGTGGCGGGCCAGGGCATCCTCGCTTTCCTCTCGCGGGTCGACAGTGGCGACCACGCGTCCCGCCTTGAGAACGGTTGCCGTATGGCAGAGCTCGCGCACCTCGTGCAGCTTGTGACTGATGTAAAGGATGCTGCAGCCGTTCGCGGCCAGACGCCTCAGCATGACGAAGAGGTCTTCGGCGGCCTGGGGCGTCAGCACCGATGTCGGTTCATCGAGAATCAGCAGTTTTGGTTTCTGCAGCAAACAGCGTACGATTTCGACCCGCTGGCGTTCTCCCATGCCCAGCCTTCCGACAACATCGTCCGGGTTTACCGGTATTCCGTACTCTGCCGAAACGGTTTTGAGGGTCGACCGGAGCTCCTCGCGCGTCGCCCCCTTGGGTGCGAACAGAAGAATGTTTTCCAGAACGGTTAGCGCCGGAAATAGTGAAAAGTGCTGAAACACCATGCCGATGCCGAGCTGCCGGGCGCGGGCCGGTGACAAATGCGGCTGCGGCGCACCGTTCCAGAACATTGTGCCGGCGTCCGCTTCAGTGACACCGTAGATGATTTTCATGAGGGTGCTTTTGCCGGCACCGTTTTCGCCCAGAACCGCATGGATCGACGACGGCATCACGTCCAGATCGATCCGGTCATTCGCAACAAGTGCTGAATAGGTCTTGTGGATTCCCCTGAGTTTCAGTCGGGGCTGTCCGGGTCCCTCACCCACGCCTCAGCGCTCCTCATGCCGCCGTCGCCCCGGCGCGCACAATGATTGAATTCATAAACGAGCGCAACAAGCCGCAGCCTGAACAGGCGCGTCCGTCTTTCCGGCATACCAAATCGGGAGGTGTTCGTGTGCCCGGCGGTTACTGCGCCGGTCACTTACATGGCTTTGATATTTATAGCGTCACTCGGCAGTTTCGTGCTCGACGGCCTCAACGGCCTCACGACGCTCATCAGCAACAGGCCCCCTCTGCTCATCAGAGAACGCCGTATCGGCGCCCTCCAGATGTGCTGCAAACCTGGTCTGCTCCACGGGCACGGGCAGGATCTGCCGCATGCGGGCCTCGATGCCCAGGGCACCGTCCCACTCGGTGGGATATCCCAGCGATACCTCTTCGAACCGCACACCATCTCGAAACTGGGTACCTGGAAGGTGAAGATGGCCGTAGATCACCGCCTCGACGTTGAAGCGCTGGTGCCAGTCTTCCGTCTGTTTCGTGCCGCACCACAGTGAGAAGCGTTCGATCTTGCGCGCCGTCAGGAGGTCTTCGCGCAGTGGCCAGTGGTTGACCATAATGACCCGCTCGCCATTGGCCGTTGCCGCCTCGAGGCGTTGTTCGGCCAGTTGAACGCGCAAGGAACACCAGTCCTGCCGCGACTTGTGGGGCACTGAGTCGAGGAGATCCTCGTCACCGCACCGGATGCCCTCGGCACCTGCCCACGACACCGCGTCCTCGCCCGCCACATCGTCCGGCCGGAAACTGTAGTCATAAAGCAGAAAGAGCGGCGCGATCACCACCGGCGGGTGATTTTCCCCGCCGTTGTCCAAGCTCCCGGGCCATACAGGATATGGATCCTCAGGCGTGAAAACACCGAACTCCCGGCAGATTTCAACCAACCGGCGGTATTTGTCCTCGCCGCGGAGCGGCCGGTCTGACGGATCGATGGACCACAGGTCGTGATTGCCCGGAACCCAGATGACCTGTGCGAATTTCGGGGTCAGCAATTCAAGCGCCGTGCGCAGATGCTGCACGGTTTCCCCCACATCTCCGGCCAGAATCAGCCAATCCTCAGGCCGCGGCGAAAGGCCCTTCAATGCGCGCATATTGATGGCGCTGCCAACGTGAAGGTCGCTGAGGGCAAGGAGTTTCATAGTGGCGCTTCCGCTCCAATGGTCCCAAATCATCTGGCATCGCCGCCCTCCCCGTTCAAGGGCATCGCACAGCGTAAATCAGGATTTGAGGTGAAATTCCGGCCGAAACGCCTCGAAAAACGTCCATTCGGCAAAAGAAGTCACATAAATGTGATTTGCATCACTGTTTTGTGAAAAAATTGCACTAAATACCGTTTCACGACAGTCAACACAGGTTGGGCATAGCCCCACACCCTCAAAGGACGAGAAAATGAACGGATCACAAAAGCCCTACGGAACTGAGATATTCGAAGAAAACGAAGCGGAAGTCCGCAGCTACTGCCGCAGCTTCCCCACCGTGTTTACGGTCGCCAGCGGCGCGACCCTCAAGGACGACAAAGGCGACGACTATATCGACTTCCTCGCCGGCGCCGGCGTCCTCAACTACGGCCACAACAATCCGGCCATCAAGTCGAAGGTCATGCAGTACCTGATGGGTGACGGCATCGTGCACTCGCTGGACATGTACACCACCGCCAAGCATGACTTCATCGAAACCCTTTACAACGTCATCCTGAAGCCCCGCGGCCTTGACTACAAGGTGACCTTCCCCGGCCCCACCGGCACCAATGCGGTCGAGACCGCCCTGAAGTTCGCCCGCAAGGCGACCGGCCGGCACAACGTCATCGCCTTTACCAATGCCTTTCACGGCATGACCCAGGGCTCCCTGTCGCTGACCGGCAACCGGTCAAGCCGTTCCGCCGCCGGTGTTCAATTGTCCGGCGTCACCCGCATGCCGTTTGACGGTTATCTCGGCGAAGGCATCGACACGGCCGACTATCTCGACAAGGTTCTCGCTGACGGATCGAGCGGCGTCGACATGCCGGCCGCGATCATCGTCGAGACGGTTCAATCGGAAGGCGGCATCAATGTCGCATCGTTCGAATGGCTGAAGCGGCTTGAAGACGTTGCCCGCAAGCACGAGGTCCTGTTCATCATCGATGACATCCAGACCGGCTGCGGCCGCACCGGCAAGTTCTTCAGCTTCGAAGACGCCGGCGTCACCCCGGACATGGTCTGCCTGTCGAAGTCGATCGGCGGCATGGGCCTGCCGATGTCCATCGTCCTGTTCCGCCCCGAACTGGATGTCCTGAACCCCGGCCAGCACAACGGCACGTTCCGTGGCCACAACCTGGCATTCGTTGCGGCGACCGCGGCACTCGACCTGTGGCGCGACCCGACCTTCGAGAACGTGGTGCAGGCCAACGCCCGCACGATCCGCGCCCGGCTTGAAGCCATCGTCGAGAAGTTCCCCGGCAACGGCGCCCATGTCCGCGGACGCGGCATGATGGTCGGTATCTCCTGGGACGACCCCTCGATTGCGTCCAAGGTGTCGAAGGCCGGTTTTGCCCGCAAGCTCATCATCGAGACCTGTGGGTCCGAAGGCCAGGTACTGAAGCTCCTGCCGCCGCTCACCATCACCGAGGCGGAACTCGCCAAGGGTCTGGATGCGCTGGAGGCCGCGGTTGCGGACATCGCCGGACAATCGGAGTATTCTGACGCAGCTTAGAGGGCCTTTTGCCCTCACCTATACCAGGGTTCGGAGGTCGTGATCCACCTCCGGGCTCTGGTATACCTTTGCGCAAAGAGGGACTTATGCTGATTGACAGAAGCGCCGACAACACCGTCCGCTGGAAGGAGGGTGAACGGCTCAACCACTATTTCGAAGCAACATGTGACCGTGTGCCCGAAGATCATGTTGCGGTCATTACCGAGGATGTGACCTACACGTTCCGTGAACTTGATGACCGTTCAAACCAGGCCGCCCGTTATCTGATGCAACAGGGCGTCAAACCTGGCGACCGGGTCGGCCTCCTCTTCGACAAGTCGATCAATTCCCATGTGACGCTGCTCGCCGTTCTCAAGGCGGGCGCCGCCTACGTGCCGCTCGACGCCAGCTTTCCCTCCGAGCGCATAAGCTTCATTCTCGAAGATGCCGAGGTCAAAGTGATCATTTCGGTATCCAAGTTCGAAGAGAAGCTCTCCGAGTTCGACGCAACACCGATCTTCATCGACCGGGCTAAGGAAGAGATCGACGCCAAGCCCACGGACCGGGTGACAGAAGACGAAGCGCCGCTTGCCGATGAACAGCTCTTCTACATCATCTATACCTCGGGTACGACCGGCAAGCCCAAGGGCGTTGCCATCGACCACTCCGGCATCTGCAATTTCTGCGTCGTGGCCGGCGAAACCTATGGTGTGCGCGAGGATGACCGCTGTTACCAGGGCATTACTCTTGCCTTCGATTTCCACGTGGAAGACCTGTGGCTACCGCTCATAGCCGGCGCCACGCTGGTCTCGGGCAAATCAGACACGTCTCTCTTTGGTGAGGACTTGCATGACTATCTGAAAGAGCACCGGATCACCGTGTTCCCGTGTGTCCCGACGCTCTGGGCAACCGTCGAGGCGGATCTCGATGACATCCGCATCATAATTCTGTCCGGCGAAGAAGTACCCCATCACCTGGTGGTCAAATGGCACAAAGAGGGTCGCAATATCCTCAACGCCTATGGACCGACCGAATGCTCGGTCTCCTCAACCTTGCGCATTCTGACACCGGATATCCCGGTGACCATCGGCATTCCCCTGCCGACCTATACGGCGGTGATCCTCGACGTCGAAAAACCTGAACTCATCGCTGAAGGCAACACGGGCGAAATCGGCATCGCCGGCATTGCTCTGGCGAATGGATATCTCAACCGCCCGGACCTTACCGAGAAGACATTCATCCCCGATTTTATCGGCCTTGAAAACAATCCCTCCGGTCGCATCTACCGCACCGGCGACCTCGGCCGCATCAACGAAGACGGCGAGATCGAATTCCTCGGCCGCATCGACACACAGGTCAAGATCCGCGGCTACCGCGTCGAACTCGGTGAGATCGAGGCAGTGTTGATGCAGGTTCCGCAGATCGCCCAGGCCGTGGTCAATCCCTACACACCTCAGGAGAGCGCCGTTGACCTGGTCGCCTATTACACCCGCAAGCCCGACGCCGGCGAGATCGATCCCAAGGACATCTCCGAGACCCTGCGCAGCCATCTGCCTGGCTACATGGTCCCTTCCTACATGGAAGAACTCGACCAGATCCCGATGACATCGAACAACAAGGCGGACCGCAAGAACTTGCCTGCTCCGTCGGGACCCAGGTTCTTCATCGCCGGCGGCGACATCGTCGCTCCACGCACAGAAACCGAACGCCAGGTCGCCGAGGCATTGTCCACCATCATGGGGCTCGACGAACTTTCGGTGGTCGACAACTTCTTCCAGGACATGGGTGCGCACTCACTTTTGATGGCGCAGTTCGGCGCCGAGATCCGCGCCAAGATGAATGTGACTGCCGTCTCGATGCGCGAAATCTATCTCAACCCGACCATCGAACAGCTCGCGGCCCATTTGGATTCTGTTGCTTCAGCCAAGGCCGATCGGGCCGACCGGCCCTCGAATGAAGAAGAGTTTTATCACCCCTCGACCTTCTCCTACTACATGTGCGGCGCCATGCAGCTCCTGTGGATGTTTGGCTGGGGCGTGGTCGGCGTTTATGTCTTTGTCGAAAGCTTCTGGTGGGCCTATGTGGCACTGCCCAACTACGCCGAAACCTTCCTGCGTCTCCTGGTCCTGCTCCTCGCCTTCACCGTCATTCTCAGTGCCGCCCCGATCCTCATAAAGTGGCTGGTGATCGGCCGTTGGACGGCACAGAAAATTCCGGTCTGGGGTTTCCGTTACTTTGTCTTCTGGGCCGTCAAGGGCATAATCCGAAGCGCACCGATGGCAGGCTTCGGGGACCCGTTCTACAACCTCTACCTGAGATTGCTGGGTGCCAAAATCGGCGCCAACACCGTGATCAAGGACAAGTCGATGCCGGTCCCCACGGACCTGATCTCCATCGGCTCGAACACGATCATCCGGAAGGATTCGCTCCTCAACGGTTATAAGGCGCAGAACAATTACATCCACACCGGACCAATCCACATCGGCGATAACTCCTTTGTCGGCGAAGCCAGCGTCATCGACATCAACACGGTGATGGAAGACAACACCCAACTCGGACATGCCTCATCCCTTCATGAGGGCCAGCACGTGCCCGAAGGCAAACACTACCATGGCTGCCCCGCGGTTGAGACCAGCGCCGACTATTGCCAGATCGAACCGATGAAGTGTGGCGCATTCAGACGCTGGACCTATGCACTCATTCCCGTCGTCTTCGGATTCGTGCTGACCACCGCCGCGCTCATGGTCGGACTGTTCTCGTTTGACTATGTCTACAACTATCTTGGCGGCGACCAGTTCGCCTTCCAGGCGACGGCCTATAACTACCTGACTCTGGCTCTTCTGATCGCCGGCGTGACCATGGGGCTGGGGATCATCGGCATGATCGTCGGTTTCCTGTTCATCGGCATCGTTCCACGGCTGCTGAACGTGTTCATCCAAGAGGACAAGACTTACGTCCTCTACGGCTTCCACTACATGATCCAGAAGCGCATCGAACGGTTCTCGAATTCGGAATTCTTCAACAACGTCTTCGGCGACAGCTCGGCTATCGTCTATTACATGAAATGGGTCGGCTGGGAGCTCAACACCATCATTCAGTCCGGCTCCAACTTCGGCTCTGACCAGCGCCACGACCATCCGATCATGTGCAACATCGGCACTGGGACCAAGGTATCCGGCGGATGGAAGGTGATCAACGAGACCGTGTCCGCTTCGTCGTTCAGGCTCAACAAGGTCAAGATCCACGATCACAACTATCTCGGCAATTACGTCCACATTCCCGCCGACTCGAAGATCGGTGAAAATGTGCTGATCGGCACAAAGATGCTGGTGCCCATTGATGGCCCTGTGCGAGAAAATCTCGGTCTTCTGGGGTCGCCGTCCTTCGAAATTCCACGCGCGGCTCAGCGCGACCTCGATATGGCGTTGATGGACGAAGAGACCCGCCTGAAGAAACTGAAGGCGAAGAACCGGTACAATTTTGTTTCCAGCGTCCTGTTCCTGCTCAACAACTGGTTCGTGATCTTCCTCGCCAGTTACATCGGCGTCATTTCAATCCTGTTCACTTCTCGTTTCGACCTGACGGCGCTCTACGTTGGCGGGCTGGTCTCCTTCCTGGTGATCCTCTTCTGGATGTGGTTCGTCGAGCGCTGGTCACTCAATTTCGGCACGTTGCAGCCACGCATCTCCCTGCTGCTTGACGAATACTACTGGTTTCACGAACGCCACAAACTGGTCTCCCTCCTGCATAATCTCGAAGACCCGTTCGCCGGCACCCCGTTCAAGAACCTGATCTCGCGGCTTGAAGGCGTCAAAATGGGCAAGAAGGTTTTCGATGATGGGTTCGAATTCAACGAGTACACCCTCATCGAGATCGGCGACGGCGCTAATCTCAACGAAATGGGCCTGATTCAGCCGCACACGCTTGAGGAAGGCGTCTTCAAGTCGGATTACGTGAAGATCGGCAAGGGTTGTACGCTCGGTTCCCTCGCCAACCTCCACTATGGCGTGACCTTCGGCGACCATGTGGTCCTTGACCCCAATTCATTCGTGATGAAGGGTGAAACTGCCGATCCGAACGACACCTGGCAGGGCAATCCGGCCAGATCCGTTGGCGGTTGATCTTCAAGCTGACAACATAGAAAACACAAAATATGAAGGTTTTTTCGTATTTTGTGACATGAATCACAAAGATTAGGTGTTTCGCACGCCATCTCCTGGTCAATGGAGAACGAACGGTATCGCTCGATACCGCATCAATTGACTGGAGAACCCGATGCGTGTCCTTATGAAAACCACCACCGAAGCCCCCAAAATGGGCACCTCGGAACGCCCTATCGACTTTCATCGCCGGCTGCCGGGCTATCAGGAGTCGCCGCTGGTTGAGGCACCTGAGCTTGCCGAAAAACTCGGCGTCGCCCAGGTTTACGTAAAGAGCGAAACAGCACGCTACGGCCTGCCCTCGTTCAAGGTTCTCGGCGCCTCCTGGGCAACCTATGTGGCCCTGCGCGAGCATCTCGGCCCCCTGCCCGAAGGCAATCTGACAGAACAGCAACTGCGCGACTGGGCAGCACCGATGCGCCACTTGACGCTGATTGCAGCCACTGACGGAAACCATGGCCGCGCGGTGGCCCGCGTTGCCAACTGGTTTGGCCTCAAATCACGAATTTTCCTGCCGAGCTTCGTTTCAGAAGCCCGCTGCGCATCCATCGAGGCGGAAGGCGCCGAACTGCGTATCATCGAGGGTGTCTATGATGCTTCCGTCGATGCCGCCATCGAGGACGCGAAGGATCCCAACACGGTGCTGATCAGCGATACCGCCCGCACCGCGTCGGACGTCATTCCCCAGCTTGTTGCCGCCGGCTACACCACGGCGTTCGCCGAGATCGAAGAGCAACTGGCCCGCAGCGGTGACGAAGGCATTGATGTCCTCGCGGTACAGGCCGGCGTCGGTGGCCTGGCCTCGGCCGGCACCAACTGGGCTCGTAACCCGGGCAAGGCCCACGAAACCCGTGTCATGACCGTCGAACCGCAAGGCGCCGCCTGCGTTTTTGCAGCCCTGGCCGCCGGCGAGCCGATCGCTGTCCCCGCGGACGAAATTTCCGAAATGGCCGTGTTGCAATGCGGAACCGTATCCCTGTCGGCCTTCGACACGCTTCAGGCGGGTGTCAGCTGCGCCCTCGCCATTGAAGACCACTGGGCGGTGGACGCGGTAACCGAACTGGCCGCTTGTGGTGTCAGCACCGGCCCAAGCGGCGCCGCTGGA
>JAJFHL010000089.1 GCA_021775615.1 Hyphomicrobiales bacterium | reverse complement strand
GTGTCATCCAACGGCGGCGCCTCCATCGACCAGGCCGCAATACGGAAGGCGCCGGACGTGATCAGGGCATTCGCCGACCCGTTCCAGGCAACCGATCCGACCGGCGCGGGATAGTCGGTCAGCGCCCGGGTTCGCCCATCGTGCAGGCAGGACAACTGAAATCCGCCATCGCCAAGCGGGGCCGCAATCCACCCACCGTCCAGGCTCCAGTGCACGGCACATGGCCGGCCGGAAAAGGCGATGTCACTCGTCTTCTGCCCGTCGCCGCCCAACGACCAGATCGTCAGTCCGTAATCATGCGCAATCGCGATCGATTGGCCGTCCGGCGAAAATCCGAGGGCGGCGATCGGCTCGCCATGATCGAAGCGATGCAATGGTGTTGCCGATCCGTCATCGAAAACGCTGACCTGCGTACCGCTGACACAGGCGAATTGCCCGTTTGCCGGGCAATGACCAAATGCAGTCACCGGCCCCGGCAGTTCCTGGCCAAAGGGAGTGGCCTCGCCGCCGGCAGAGACCCTGATCACCTGCCCGTCATTGCCGCAGGCGGCAAAGTCCGCCATCCCTACGGCGCCGAGCAATATCGGGCCGCCATGCGTCACCTCAACCACTTTCAGCGGATCAGGCGCCTTTGTGCGAGGACGAATGGTCGAGCGCCCGTTTTCCGCACTGATGTGGATACGCTGTTCCGGCGGATCTTCATCGCTGACGTCGGCAATCGCCACGGTGCCGTCGCCCAGGGCATATGCGAGCGCCGTCTGATCGGCGTTGAACAGCATTGACGTGATCGCCGCGTCCGTATCCCACTGCCGCGCCAAGAGCGTGAACAGGGTCGGTGTCATGGTGGGTTGCTGGTTCACGGGTTCATCCTCCTACCGATACCAAGGATCACAATTTTTCCAGTTTACGGTCGAGCGCCGCCACCTGTTCCTCCAGCGCCTGGAGCCTGTCGTCGCAGTCGGCGATCTTTGACTTGAGCAACGCATCGCGGGCCTCCGCTTCGGCGAGTTCGTCGCGCAAACCGCCGTCACCTCCATTGTCGCGCACGCCATCGGCGCACCGCAAAAGGTCTATCTGGTTGCCGGAAAGCTTCTGGGTGTTGAGCAACTGCTCGGCATTCAGGCGGCTCATTTCGCCAACAAGCACCATCCGTCTTTCAAAAATTTCCTGAATAGATTCAGTCTGATCGGTCATAGCCTTCCGTCGCGCTGGGTGACCGGGAGGCGGTGCCGCTGGCGCCCGGCCGGAAGTTGTGACAGGCTGTGTTGCGAGCGAAACGGGTCCGCAGACAGTGTTTGAAGTTTTCGGCAAACGGTTTTTTCAGGCCGTGTATCAGCAAGCTGAGCTCCGGCTCGGCTGCGACCATCCTTGCGCCCTGGCAGCGGCCCGCGCCGCCGAGACCGGCGAACACTCCGACATTGAAGTCGCCCAGGAACAACTGGCAGCGCTTCCCGCGGAAACGTCCACCGCGGTGATGGAGCAGGTTCACAAGATGATGCGGGAGGATCCTCAAGCCCTGCTGGAACAGTGGAGCGGCCCCGGGTCGCCGGACCGGCCCAACTGAGTTTTGCGGGCCGCGGATTCTCATTCTTCATCCCCGGATGTCTCCTGCAACGCGCGTTCTTCGGTCACCGCGGCAAGAATGGAGCGAAGGCCTCCAATGTCCGAGAGAAAGTGAGATTCGGCCCTCTCAATATGCGAAGACAGCGAATCCCAGAGGTCTACGCGCAACAAATTCAACGGATCGCCGGACAGTTTTTCAAACTGCTGAATCGAAATCTGGTGCTGCAACGCGACCCCTGTTGCGACGAATTCGGCAAGCTCGAAACCGTGCGTTTCAATGAACGGAAGGAGCAGCGGATGATCGCCAAAACTGATGCCTCTTTTCTCCAGTTCAAGGCGGATGAAATCCTGAAAATGCCGTTGCAGATTATTTCTGCTCTCACCCAGAATCCTGATCGAAAAAACAATGTCTCGATCCGCATACTGAATAATTTTTTCTGCAATGCCGGCGCTTTCGGTCCGCAGAGAATCCGGTCTGTTGTCAGAGGTCATAACGTCAAACCCTGTTACTTTAACGGTCTAATTGTTCGAAATTTTTTCCCTTCATTATCAAATAGATAAGAAGGTTTTTTCCAACAAGACCGCCGTGATCCGGGCGGCTTCCCGATCAGAATTTATCCGACCTTTCTGGTCGCGCCCGTACACCAATTAGGATGTCGTCTTTTTCCGAGGAGGCAACCGGAAATTTTTTTCGGACCAGAACTGGGCGCAAATCCCAGGTCGCGAGAGGGTGTTTTTTGAGCCGCACGTGCACGTGCGAATGAAGCTGGCCGTGGCCTTCCCGATCGCCGGCGAAAACGGTCCTCTTCCAGGGTGGTTTCGTCCTCGCACAACCGGATGGGATACACCTGCCCACGACCGGCCGCCGCCTGTGCCAACCAACACGGATCGAACAATTGTTGCGAGGCATATGTCCGATAATCGGACGTTTCCATCCCGGTGGCTCAAAAAAACATCAGGGAATCATGCGAGTCCCAAACTGGCACACAACTTGCGAGGACATCGTTAATCAAGAGGCCCGGCCATCTGGTTCGAGGCCATAAAGAACGAAGAGTGGGAGGAAACGCGAGTGGGATGTGATCACGCACATTGATGGACAGTGGTCCCGCTAACGCCGGGGCCCTTTCCGCGTTCTGTGTGTGACTGCTCCACGGGTTCTACATCTGGGTAGAGTCGCTGGTCCTATATCTTTGCCGGAATTCACGATCTGCGTCCGAGCGGCTTTGCAGATGCCCTGCCTGTGCAGGCATTTGGCGAACGATTTACGGCCGAAATCCAAGACGCCGGGCAGGTTGTGTTTCGTCATGCAAAGCGGGTTCGCATGGAACCTGAGGAATGGAGAAACTGGTAATGGCAAATACCCTGACCTTGAACAAGATTACATCGCAACGGGGAATTTCGGTTGGCGAGGCAGCCAAGAAAATCGCCGATCTTGGGTGGAATCCCTCCTACGTCCAGGAGGCGATGACCTACCCGACCGACTACGTCATCAAGAAAACGCCGAAGGACCCGATGAAGCAGGTCCTGCGGTCGTACTTCCCGATGGAAGAGGAGAAAGACAACCGGGTCTACGGGGCGCTTGACGCGGCCCTGCGCGGCGACATGTTCCGCAATGTCGAGCCCCGGTGGATCGAATGGATGAAGCTGTTCCTGGCGATCATCCCGTTCCCGGAAATTTCCGCGGCACGCTCAATGGCGATGGTCGCACGGCTGACCCCGGGTGAAGAGCTGCGCACCGGCTTCACCATGCAGATGGTGGACGAGTTCCGGCACTCGACGATCCAGATGAACCTGAAAAAATGGTACATGGAAAACTACATCGACCCGGCCGGGTTCGACATCACCGAAGAAGCCTTCGGCAAGTGCTACGCCACCACCATCGGCCGCCAGTTCGGTGAAGGTTTCCTGACCGGCGACGCCATCACCGCCGCCAGCATCTACCTCACGATCGTCGCCGAAACCGCGTTCACGAACACGCTGTTCGTGGCGATGCCCTCGGAAGCGGCGCGCAACGGCGACTATGCCCTGCCGACCGTTTTCCTTTCGGTGCAGTCGGACGAAAGCCGCCACATCGGCAACGGCCATTCGATGCTGATGTCGATGCTGAAGGAGCCGGAGAACCACCAGCTGCTGGAACGCGACATGAAGTATGCCTTCTGGCAGAACCATGCGATCGTCGACGCCGCCATCGGCACCTTCATCGAATACGGCACCACCAACCGCGACAAGGAAAAAGAGTCCTACGCGGAAATGTGGCACCGGTGGATCTTCGAAGACTACTACCGCACCTACATGCTTCCGCTCGAGAAGTACGGCGTCAAAATTCATCATGACGACGTTCATGAAGCCTGGAAGCGCATCACCGAGAAAATGTATGTGCACACGGTGGCGCAGTTCTTTGCCGTCGGCTGGCCGGTCAACTTCTGGCGCATCGAAGCCCAGACGGATAAGGACTTCGAATGGTTCGAACACAAGTATCCCGGCTGGTATGCCAAGTTCGGCGACTTCTGGAAGTGGTACGAGAAGCTCAGCTACCCGGGCCAGAAGGTCGTCACCTTCAACGAAGAGGTCGGCTACGTCTATCCGCACCGGTGCTGGAGCTGTCTGGTTCCGTGCCTCATTCGCGAAGACATGGTTGTCGACGAAATCGACGGCAAGCTGCATACCTTTGCGCATGAAAACGATCGCTGGACCGCGGTCGAGGCCTTTGCCGATGAGTACCAGGGCCGGCCGACGCCCGCCATGGGCCGCTTCAGCGGCAAGCGGGAATGGGAAACGCTGTATCACGGCGTCGACCTGGCGGACGCCATTGTCGATCTGAACTTCGTACGTTCCGACGGCAAAACGCTGATTCCGCAGCCGCACCTGCGCTTTGACGACAAGGACATGTGGACCCTGGACGACGTCCGCGGACACACGCTGCTGTCGCCACTGACGATCCTGCGCGAGATGTCCGATGAAGACCGCGAAGCGCATCTTGCGGACTATCGCGCCGGCTTCACGATCAATCCTTGTAACTGATTGATTGAAACACAAGCCCGAGAGAACCGGCGGTCCGCCGCCGGTTCTCCCACCCCAACTGCAACCAAGAACCAAGCATGTAATGGATACGCGCTCAAATGAGTGAGACCCACACAGTACGCCTGGTGCCGGTCGATGTGGAATTCGAAGTGGAAGAAGACGAAACCATTTTGGATGCCGCGTTCCGCCAGGGAATCGCCCTGCCGCATGGCTGCAAGGAAGGCCAATGTTCCGCCTGCAAGTCCATCTTGCTGGACGGTGAGGTCGAGTTGAAAAAATATTCAACCTTCGCCCTCAGCGAAACCGAACGCGACACCGACCACATCCTGCTGTGCCGTGCCCTGGTGGACACCGATGTGGAAGTGGAGCTGCTCAACTTCGACGAGGAACTCCTGTCGAAGTCGATCGCGGTGAAGAGCTTCGACGGTGCGATCGTCGATATCAAGAAGCTCACCCACGATATCCGCCAAGTCGAAATCACGCTGGATGGTTCGCTAAAATTCTGGGCCGGACAATATGTCGACATCACGGTCACGACCTCCGAGGAGGAGACGATTACGCGCTCGTTTTCCATGGCAAATACGCCGGGCGAAACCCAGGAGCTCAAATTCATCATCAAGAAGTATCCCGACGGAAGGTTCTCCAGCCAGCTCGACGGAGGAGGAATCAAAGTCGGCGCCCGAGTCTCCGTCAGAGGACCCTACGGATCCTGCTTCCGGCGCGAAGACCGGGAAGGACCGGTAATCCTGGTCGGCGCAGGTTCAGGCATGTCGCCGATATGGTCGATCCTCAACGATCACATCGCCAGCGGCGAAGAGCGCGATGCTTATTTCTTCTACGGCGCGCGGACCCGCGATGACCTGTTCTATCTGGACAAGATCGATCAGCTTCTTGCCGCGAACCCGGGCCTGACCTTTGTCCCGGTGTTGTCAGAGGCCGAAGACGACGCGGCCTGGACCGGGGAAAAGGGCTTTGTTCACGAAATCGTCGATGCTCATCTGAAGCGCCTCGATCTGGATGGCGAGGGCGACGTTTACGCCTGCGGTCCGCCGCCGATGATCGATGCCCTGATGCCGGTTCTGTTCATGAACGATTTCGACACCGACCGGACCTTTTTCGACAAATTCACGCCGTCCAACGAGGCGGCCGCGCCGGGGATCCAATTGCTCTCCGCCACGCCTTAAGAAACGCTCAATCACTCAACCGCCAACAAACTTGGGAGAAGTCAAATGCCAGCAACATCAAGCTCAGTCGGATCAGGTGCCGCCGGTGCCGCCGTGTTTGCCGATTCCGACAGCCGCAAGTATCGCTATTTCGATCCCCGCGGCAAACGTGCCACGCACTATGAGGACGTCACCGTTGACGTTCAGCCGGACCCGGAACGCTATCTGATTCAGGACTGGATCATCTCGTTTCCCAACGGCGAAGGGGCATATGTCAAGAACGCGACCGAGGCGCAAAGCTCGAACTGGCATGCCTTCCGTGCGCCGGACCAGGAGTGGGAGCGGACCCATTACCAGCGCCAGTCCAAGATCGAGAGCCTGATTCAGGGCGTCATCGCCAACGCCCGCAAATTCGGCGTTCCCAAGACCTTCGACAAGACCTGGGCCAAGATTCTGCAAACCCATCTGGGCGCCTGGAAACATGCCGAGTTCGGCCTCGGCACATCGCTGATGCAGGCGCAGCGCTACGGCTACACCCAGATGATCAACAACGCCACGCTGACCAATTCGTCATACAAGCTGCGTCTGTCGCAGGACATCACCCTTTATCTGGCTGAAATCGGTCTCGAGATCGACGGCTGGAACGATGATCTGGGCAAACAGACCTGGCTGGACGATCCGATCTGGCAGGGCACCCGCGAAATGATCGAAAGCATCATGGGTTCGGAAGATTATCTGGAGCAGTACTTCGCCACAAATATCGTTTTCGAGCCGCTGATCGGCGAACTGTTCCGCTCCAGCTTCATGATCCAGGTGGCTGCCGCCAACGGCGACTCCATTACTCCGCCGGTGATCTCGGCGGCAGAGGCGGACTACGAACGCAATCTGGCCAACACCATCGACCTGTTCCATCTCCTGGTCACCGACGAAGAGCACGCGGCCGCCAACAAGAAGCTGTTCAAAGGCTGGTTGGATAAGTTCAGCGCGCTTGCCGAGAAGGCCGCCAACGGACTGCAGCCGATCTGGTCGCAGCCGCATTCCAAACCCGTTTCGTTCTCTGATGCCCAGGCACGAGCCGCCGAACGGTTTGCCAAGATCACCGGCGAACTCGGCCTTTGAGCCCGACCGACGAACAAGGAGAAAATACATGTCAACAGTAGCCCGTGATGCCACCAGGCAGAACATTTTCAAGAGCATGGACGCCATCAAGTTCGAGCAGACGATTTCGCATCAGTGCGGAATCACCATGAACGACTCGGTCGAAGCCCGCGCCATTGCCGAATACAAAGACGAAGATCCCAATGTCACCGTGACCTATCAGCCGGCCCTCATCCGCATAGATGGCGAAGGTCAGCTGGTGTTCAGCATGAGCGAAATCTCCGAAGTTCTCGGACGGGAACTGACGGCGGAGAATTTCGAGGTCAACACGTCCACCCACTACGGCCGCATGGTCCGGGTCGACGATGACACAGTGATCCTGTTCGGCGACATGGAAGCCATGCGCGAATACATCGAATGAAACCTTAGAACCTCCCTGCCTGGCGTGCGTCCTGCTGCAAGGGCGTGCGTCCGGCCAGGGGCACCGGGCACGAATCGAGTTTTATATCAGGGAGCGAAGCAGCAATGTTCACCACACCCGAAGGCAAGGAAATCTTCATCGTCGATGGCCATACGCATTTTTGGGATGGCAGTCCGGAGAACCAGAAGAACATTCACGGCAAGCAGTTCATCGAGTGCTTCTACGCCTATCACACGGCGTTGAGCCCGCCGGAAGAAGTCTGGGAAAAGGCCCATTTCGAGAAATACAGCGAAGACGATCTCTACAACGACCTGTTCGTCGAAGGGCCCGACGATGTGGCCATCGTCCAGTCGACCTATCTGAAGGATTTTTACAAGAACGGTTTCAATACGATCGAGCGCAACGCCGGCGTCGCGAAGAAGTATCCCGACCGTTTCATCGTCAATGGCGCCTTCGATCCGCGCGACGGCGAAAAGGCGCTGGAATACATCCACTACATGAAGGAGACCTTCGACATTAAGGGGGTCAAGCTCTACACGGCGGAATGGAACGGGGCATCCAAGGGCTGGAACCTGAATGACCCTGAGGCCTACAGATGCTTTGAGCTGTGCGAGAAGCTTGGCATCCGCAACATGCATGTGCACAAGGGCCCCACCATCATCCCGCTGAACAAGGATGCGTTCGATGTGCATGATGTCGACCACGCGGCGACCGATTTCCAGAACCTGAACTGGATCGTGGAGCATTGCGGCCTGCCCCGGCTGGACGATTTCTGCTGGATCGCCGTGCAGGAAACCAATGTCTATGCCGGTCTCGCCGTCGCCCTGCCCTTCATTCACGGCCGGCCGCGCTACTTCGCCGAAGTGATCGCGGAGCTTCTGTTCTGGGTCGGCGAGGACAACATCCTGTTCGGCTCGGACTATGCGATCTGGACGCCGCAATGGCTGGTCGAGAAGTTCTGGGCCTTTGAGCTCCCCGACGACATCAAACAGGAGCGCGGCGTCGACCTGACGCCTGAGATCAAGGAAAAGATCCTCGGTCTCAACGCTGCCAATCTGTACGAACTCGATGTCGAGGAACACAAGGCCAAGCTTGCTAAAACGCCTGTCTCCATCGCGGCCGAGTGAGTGTCATGACGGGTCAATTGCATGGCGTATCAGGCGCGGACACTCAGGCCACGCACGCAGCTGAAGTCTGGCAGCGGCTTGAGAAAGTCTGCGATCCCGAACTCGACGAACCCATCACAGATATGGGGTTCGTCGAGGGCGTGGACATCGACGATGACCATCAGGTCTCTGTCCGGTTTCGCCTGCCGACATACTGGTGCTCGGCCAACTTCGCTTACCTCATGGCCAGCGACATCCGCCTGCAGGTGGAGAAGCTGGCCTGGGTGAAGCGGGCACGGGTGCGGCTTGAAGATCACATGTTCGACGAGCAGGTGAACACAGGGGTCAACGAGGGGCTCTCCTTCCGGCAGATCTTTGCCGACCTGGCGCCGGATGAGAGCCTCGATGAGATCCGCGAAAAGTTCCGCAAGAAAGCGTTTCAGCGGCGGCAGGAAGTGGTGCTGCTGGGCCTGCAAGGGCTCGGCTTCAGCAACGAACAGATCGTTACGATGACGCTGTCCGAGTTCGATGCCATCCAATTCACCAATGACGAAGATATCCGGCAGAAAGCCCGCTATTGCGAGATCATTGGCGAACTGGGCCTGGCCAGGCAACCCGATGATCTGGCGTTTCGCGACTATGACGCCCGGCCGTTCAAAGCAGCGGAACTGGGGGATTACCTGAGCAAACTCAGAGGAGTGAGGATCAACATGGAATTCAGCGGGGCGTTGTGCCGTGGCCTGCTCAGCACCCGCTACAAGGAACTCGATCGTGACAGCGACGAGCCGACACTGGTTGATTTCATGCTGGACCGGGTGCCGCCTGCCCGCGGCCTGGAGAGTTGATCTGACGATGGAATTCCGCTGGAGCGTGCAACACCCATCGTCGGGGGTTGATGAAGTCACAGGCTGATGAAACCTGCGTAACCAATCCTTGGGATTGAAGGGAGACTAAAATGCCAAAACTGCTTCTGCACGACATTGAAGCGCGCCGCGCACTGGCTGCGGGCGTCCGGAAATTGGCTGCCGCCGTCGAGCCGACCCTCGGTCCCAAGGGCATGAACGCAATGATCGACCGCCCGATCGGGACACCGTTCATTTCACGCGACGGCGTCAGCATAGCGTCCGAAATCGAACTGTTCGACCGGTTCGAGAACATGGGTGCGCAGGTCGTGCGTGAAGTGTCGATGCAGACCAACGAGGTTGCCGGTGACGGCACCACTACGGCAATCGTTCTGGCCAACGCGCTGATCCAGAAAGGTGTCGAGGCGCTGGACGTCGGCGGCAGACCGGTCGACCTGTGCAAGGGCATAGATCTGGCGGTCGCCGTTCTTGTCGAAAAGCTGAAATCTTCGGCGCGTCCGGTCACCGACGGCAACGAGTTGAAACGCGTCGCGGAGATTGCAGCAACCGATCCTAAGCTCGGCGATCTTGTCGCCGAGGCCTTCAACCGCATCGGCGCCGACGGGGTCATCACGACCGATTACGGCGTCACCACCGAGACCGTGCTGAACATCGTCGAGGGTATGTCCTTCGACCGCGGCTACATCTCGCATCACATGGTGACGGATGTCGAACAGATGCTGGCGGTTCTGGACAATCCCTATGTCGTGATCACCGATCAGAAGATCAACGACCCGGCTCAGCTCGATGCGGCCCGCGCGATTGCGGATGCCGACAACAAGCCCCTGCTGATCATTGCGGAACAAGTCCAGCCGGAAGTCGTGGTCATGTTGCTGGAGCAGAGCGGAAGCGGCAGGTATGTGGTCGTTCACCCGCCGGAATACGGCCAGTGGCGTCAGGCCATGCTTGACGATCTGGCGATTTTGCTCGGCGGCAAGGTTCTGGCCCGCGATCTTGGCAAACGCATTGAGGATCTGGCCCGCGAAGATCTCGGCCAATGCGATCAGGTCCGGGTCTCGGCAAATGAAACCGTCATCATCCGCGGCAAGGGCGACGCCGGAGCGATTGCCGCACGGCGCAAGCAGGTGCAGCGTCAATACGAACTGGCGCCGCCCAATATCGAGCAGGACAAGCTGCGTGAGCGGCTGGCAAAACTATCCGGTGGAACGGCAATCATCTACGCCGGCGGTGTCACGCCGGTCGAGCAGAAGCGCACGATACAACTGATCGACGATGCCCTGAGCGCGGTGCGTGCGGCATCCGAAGAAGGGGTCGTGTCGGGCGGCGGATCGGCACTTATACACTGCGATTCCGCACTCGATGAGCTCGCATCAACCGCCGAAGGCGATGTCGCAAGGGGCGTACAGATCGTACGGGAGGTCCTGTCTCAACCCCTCACGCGCATCGCCCAAAATGCGGGCCGCGAACCGGAGGCCATCGTTGCCGAAGTCAGGCGCACAAACAGCGGTCATGGCTACAACGCCGCGACCGGCGAATTCGTCAATATGTACGATGCCGGCATCATTGACCCGGTGCGCGTCACCTACAGCGCCCTGACGAACGCCGCCTCGGTGGCGACACTCATTCTTACGACCGAAACCCTCATTGGCGATCTCGGCGAGGACGAGGACCCGACCGCCGGCCCAGCCCTTGGCGGAGGTGCTGAGAATCTCGGCCGCGAGTGAGCGTTACAGCGACGTAGTACAGCTTGATTAGAAAGGAAAAGGGTATGAGGGCCGCGCGTCTTTACGATTACGATCCGGAGATGAATGTCGAGCTTAAGATCGAGGATGTGCCACCACCCACGATCAACAAACCCGATGAGGTTGTCGTCAAAGTCGGGGCAGCCGGACTGTGCCGCACCGACCTGCACATTATCGAAGGCGTGTGGAAAGACATCATGGATGTCGAAGGCGCGTTGCTTCCCTACATCATGGGACATGAGAATGCCGGTTGGGTCGAAGATGTCGGAAGCGGCGTCACCTCGGTCAAGCCGGGCGACGCGGTCATCTGCCACCCGCATCGCTCGTGCGGAATATGCCTCAATTGCCGCTACGGCGAGGACATGCACTGCGAGGCGGGACTGTTTCCGGGCCTCGGCCTCGATGGCGGGTTCGCCGACTATTTCATCACCAACGAACGCGCCCTGATCAAGCTGAACCCCAATGTGACACCGTTGGAGGTCGCACCGATGGCGGATGCGGGCATCACCGCCTACCGGGCGGCGAAACGGGCGGCCAAATTGCTCCGCCCCGGCGCCTATTGCGTGCTCGTGGGCATCGGCGGTCTCGGTCATATCGCGTTGCAGTCGCTCCAGGCGATATCGGGCTGCCGCACGATTGCGGTGGATCGCGAGCCGGCGGCGCAGAAACTGGCCAAGGATCTCGGCGCCGATTACGTGCTCGACGGCGGACCGGATGCGGCCGAGCAGATCATGGAGATCACCGGCGGCGGGGCTCAGGTCGTCATGGACTTCGTTGGCGAATTGGGCGTCGAAAACGAGTGCTGGAAGATGGTTCGCCAGGGCGGCCAGATGTTCGTTATCGGCTATGGCGGCAAGATCGAGGTGCCGACAGTTCACCTGGTGATCCAGGAAATCAACATCGGCGGCAGTCTGGTGGGCAATTTCACCGAGCTGGTCGAACTTATGGAGCTGAACGCCGACGGCAAGGTGAAGATGCACTACAGCGAGTACAAGTTGGGTGACATCAACAAGGCTATCGATGATTTCAAGAACCGCCGCTTCGCGGGTCGCGGAGTTTTAGTGCCCTAGACACTTCGGCAGGGCGCCGAGGGCGCCCTGTTGCATTGCGGGATCTTGTGCTAAAATTCGCGTTTATGCTCAAAAACAAGGCCGGACAGCGAATAGAGTGCTAAGGGTCCAGTTAATACTTTGACGCTCAGGAGATCACACGATGGTGGATATTATCTCCAAAAGAGACGGCCCGCGGCGAGAGGATGTTGCGGCAAGGCGGCTGATTGATCAGAACCGGCCAATCATCGAAGGTCTTGCCAATCAGTTGTCCGGCGGAAACTATTCCAGGATGCGCCAGCCGCCCAAGCCGCCGCAACCGGATGGTTTCATTCTGCATGATCTGGGCGCTGGAACAGCGGCCGAGACGGAACATCGCCCCTATGTCCGCATCAGCATGAACAACCGCGTTGTCGTTGTTGACGGCGCGACCAACAAACAACTGAGTTTTCTTGGCGAGGTTCGTGACGGACCAGGTGAGCGGCAATTCCTCCTGGCGACCAGGGAGAACAAATTCTTTTCACCTTTGGATGATGAACTGTCCCAAAAGCTGGTCGACATGGACCACCGGGCCATCGGCGCTGATTTTACCGAAGAAGATCTGGCGGCCGAAATAGGCAAGCGGCTTGGCCTTGAGTAAACCGGGGCAGGAACGGTTCATACAGGCTCTGGCGGGCCTGAAGACAGCATATCGGAGGATTTTCCCTTAGTCGGACGGTGAGTAGACAGATTGGCAAACCCATGAACCAAAGGCCACGCAAACCTGGCCGTTCTGAATTTTCCGACGTGAAAGTGCAGACGGGAACAGGCAAAGGCTCCAGCAAGTTCAACTATGACGAACGCAACGTCATGACGGCTTGGGAGTCGTTTTTGACCGGCGGCCGGCCACAGGACTACTCAAACGTGCGCACACTGGTTCAGGATTCCTGGAACCGGTGCAAATCGCTCGGTATTGACGCCCGTGGTGTCGGGGCACCGCTGCGCAATGACCAGGACTATCTGCACGAGCTGCATCAGGACAACCACGACCTGCTGACCGCTGCCGCCGATTCGCTGGCGATGCTCAAGCATCTTCTCGACAACACGTCCGCGATGATCATCCTGACCGACCGCGATGGTGTCATTCTTGAAAGCTTCGGCGATTCCAGGACCATTGAGGCCGGCCGCGACATTCATCTTGAGGTCGGTGGCGGATGGAACGAAAGCACTGCCGGGACCAACGGCATCGGCACGGCCTTGCGTACCGGCAAACCGGTGCTGATCCATGCCGCCGAGCACTACTGTCAGGATGTCAAGGCATGGACCTGCGCGGCGGCGCCCATTTTCGAGCCGTTCGATGGCAGCATCGTCGGCGTGGTTGATCTGTCGGGGCCCACCGAAATTTTCCAGCGCCACAACATGACCGTGCCGGTGATCGCCGCGCGGCAGATCGAGCAGATCCTGCACCAGCGCGGCAGCGACGAGCGGATGCAACTGATGGAGGCCTGCTTCAACAGCGCGCCGACGATCAACGACGAAGACGGCCTGGTGGTTCTTGACCGGCATGGCCGGGTGGTCTGCCACAAGAACGCGCCCGGAATCATGCTCGAAGGAAAGGTCGAGCGGCTGATGCGAACCGGCGACAGTCTGTTCTCGCCAAAGTCCGATATGACGGAGGCGGACATTGCCGCCTCCCTGCCCGAGGAGTTCACACCGCATAAGATCCAGCGCCTGCAGGTCGACGGCAAGGTCCGCGGCACGGTTCTGGTGTTCGAGAACAAACGACGCTCGCCGACAATGCCACTCGGCACAGTGACCAGCAACAGCAGGCATGAGGACGTGCGCGGGCCGACCATTTTGGGCGAGTCCACGAATTTCCGGCGGGTCCTCGACATGGTGCGGCGGGTGGCGGCGGGACGCGGTTCGGTGCTCATTGAAGGGGAAACCGGCGTTGGCAAAGAGCTGGTCGGACGCCTGTTCCACGCCTATACGGCGCGAACCCGCGAGGATCCCTTCGTCACCGTCAATTGCGGTGCAATCACCAAGGAGCTGATCGGCGGGGAGCTGTTTGGCCACGTTCCGGGCGCTTTTACAGGCGCCTTGCGTGAAGGCAAGAAGGGAAAGTTCGAGCAGGCCCATGGTGGAGTGTTGTGCCTCGACGAAATCGGCGAGATGCCGCTTGACGTGCAGCCGTTCCTGCTGCGGGCGCTTGAGGACAGGGTCATCTATCGGCTCGGCGACAACAAGGCCCGGCCGGTCGATGTCCGTCTGGTGGCCCAGACCAACCGCAACCTGCTCAAGGAGGTGGAGGCCGGAACATTTCGCAAGGACCTCTACTACCGTATCGGCGCGATCAAGATTTCAATCCCGCCGCTGCGCGACCGCGGCGATGATATTTTCATATTGCTGGACCACTTCAACGAGACATTCGCAGGTGAGCTTGACAGAAACCCCCTGGAGTTCACCGACGCGGCAAGAGAAGCACTGTCGCACTATCCCTGGCCCGGCAATGTGCGTGAATTGCGCAATCTCGTCGAGAGCCTGCATCTGACATTGTCGCAACGTACCGTAACAGTGGCTGACATCATCGCTTCGGGTATTTACGTGAGCGGCACCGATGGCCTGAACGAAGATGACCGCAACGCGACCTCAGCCGGCGAAGCGCATGACCTGGACGAAATGCAGCGCCGGGTGATCAAAAAGGCCATTCTGGACAACAATGGGAATCTCACTCTGGCCGCTCGCCAGATCGGCATTGCCCGCAGCACCCTGTACCGCAAGATGGAACAGTTCAGCATCCACAGAAGCTACGGGTAGGGACAGTCCCTAGAGCGGGATCAGGAAAAGTGGATACCGGTTTTCCGTCCGATCCCGCTCTAAAACATTAGAATCGATCACGTTTTATCGACTTAGGTGATTCAACCTAAGTCGATCGTGATCTAGAGCATGATCAGATTAGGTCGACGCGTATCCGGCGTTGACGAGGTAGTTGTTGCATTCCTGCGGTGTGAAGCTATCGAGCAGCGTTCCGATGCAGCGCCAGGTTTCGTCGGTTGTGCGTTTCTGAGAACGGCGCATGAGATGTTTTAGCTTGGCAAAGACCTGCTCGATTGGATTGAGATCAGGCGAGTATGGCGGCAGGAAGAACAATCGCGCGCCGGCTGCGCGAATGGCTTTTCGAACCGCCTTGCCTTTGTGGCTGCCCAGATTGTCCATGATGACTACATCGCCCGGCTTCAACGTCGGCACCAGGATCTGCTCGACATAGGCCTGGAACCTCTGGCCGTTGATCGGCCCGTCGAAGACGCAGGGTGCCTCGATCCGATCACAGCGCAGCCCGGCCAAAAAGGTCTGTGTCCACCACCGGCCATGCGGTGCCTTGCCGATCAAGCGCCTGCCGCGTGGTGCCCAGCCGCGCAATGGCGCCATGTTTGTCTTGGCCCAGGTTTCATCGATGAAGACAAGCCGGCTAGGATCGATCCGTCCCTGGTACTTCTTCCACTGCCGGCGCCGCCGGGCGACGTCGGGACGGTCTTGCTCGCTGGCCAGTGCGGTTTTTTTTGAAGCTCAAACCTTCTGCATGCACGAAGCCCCAGACCGCACCATAACTTACCTTCACGCCCCGCTCGGCTAACTCGTGCTGCAGACCGCGAAGGGGCAGATCGGGCTGTTCCGAAAAACGACCATGAACAAAGTCACGATAAGCTGTCAAAAGAACAGGCTTGTATCCACCCATCTGGTCCGGCTCAACGCTGCCGGTCTCGCGAAAACGGCGCACCCACGTGATAACCGTGCTCACTCCAACACCAAATTGCGCGGCAGCTCCTCGGCGAGACATCCCGCCCTCTTCAACCGCCAAAACAACACGCTCTCGTAGATCAATCGAATAGGGTCCCGGCATCTGAGCTGGCCTCCTCTCCAGCACAAATGATGAATCACTATTCAAGTGATTTGGGAATCCCCAATCGACTCCAACTAAAATGATCCCGCTCTAGTTTTCGAGAAATCGGCGGACCACGTTCGACAGCAGCTGGGAGATGTTGTTGTCGAAACCGTTGTGCGGCAGGCTCCCGCAGAAGGTGATCGAGCCGGTGGAGAACACCGCGCCACCGCTTGGCGTTTCGTAGTAGATCATGTCGGCGCGCACCAGATCTTCGGGCATTTCTCCGGTCACGGTGCTGACATGGGTCAGAAGTTCCTCGGGCACCGCCACGTAAGTGTCGATATGCGCCTCCGACCGGGCGACCACTGTGATGCCGTCCGGTGACCCCAGTTCGGTATCGACCCGGTCGAGCTCATAGCCGGCGGCGCCGCCGCCCGAAAGACCGAAGTCGCCGAGCACTTCGTCGTCAATTCCTTCGAACAGCCAGCCGATACCGCCGTCGTAAGACCGGGGCGTCCGCCGATAGTACGATCCGACAAAGGTGCCCTGTGCGGAAAAGCCCAGACCTGCAATCTTTTGCGGCGGGCGTCCGTTGCGCCGCCACAGGCCGCCATACTCGCCGTCGAAGGCGTTGTAATATTCGCCGGGATCGGCGGCCCAGGTGCGAATGCCGCCCTCCCCCCGGCGAATCTCGATAGCGCCCGGTGCCTCTTCATGAAGGGCGACGCGCCAGTAAAACCCGTTGCCGCCGAGATAACCGAAATTCCCGCCACCTTTGACATATCCCTCCACCGCGTCAAGCGAGCGAGCGGTGTGATACTCAGGGTGAGTGCTGGTCAGCACCGCCGGGTAGTCCGTGATCGACGCGACGCCGTCATCATGCAGTTCCTGATCGGTGACCACGTCGAAGTCGATACCCTGGTGATCGAGCCAGGCGAGCAGATGGGTGTCCGCCTGAAAATGCCGGTGTCCGGAGCCGCAGCCGTCGATCACCAGTGTCAGATAACCCGACTTGAGGGTCATCATCGGCCGCAGGCTTGAGACGTGGCAGATGCCCGAACCGTCGCTGTGCAGGTTATAGGCGCTCAGGCCGTATTCAGGATGGCGTGCCGGGTTCCAGGGATAGGCCTTCCAGTCTTTCATGCGGCGCTCGATGTCGTCGCCGAAATCATAGCGCGCGTTGTTCGAGTAGATCACATAGGTGAAGGTCGGCATGATGACGCAGAGATCGGCCTGGCGCCGGCCTCGCGGGGCACAGATGAAGAAGGGGATCGTGTCCTCATGCTCGCCGCAGCGGAGGCGCGCCGCATAGACGCCGCTTCGCAGGTCGTCCGGCACTGTAAAAGAAAAGTCGGTCTGCCATCCGCAATCGTAGAAATCGTCGTCGTGAAAATGGATCGCGCCATAGTGCTCGGGTGCATGACGCCAGCACATTTCCTGACCGCGCCAGCTCGAGCCGGTCATGCCGCGGGCCGGAAGGTTGACGATCTCGCCATGCATGGCATTGGGGCCGAGATCTTCGATCCTGAGTGTGGAGACGCCCTTTGAAAAGTCCCAGAAGGCAACGCAGTCACGTTCGGCATCGCTAAGAGAAATGTCGGCGATTTCGTCGTCATCCAGCGCGCGAGCGAAGATCGCCGGCGCCTCGATCTTGCCGTTGAAGTGGCTGTGTGGCTCGGCGCCGCCATGGGCCGCGATCAGGACATGCTCGGACAGGCCGAGCCAAAGCGGTTCCTCGCAAGCAATCTCCCGGCGTTCCGACTGTTCCGGGTTCTGCATGGGAACATGGCCGACGGCAAGCCGGCCGCTCTCCGCGTCAAACTTCGCCCAAAGACGATACCACCGTCGCGGCCGCAACGGCTGCTCGCAGGCAAGCGATATCGTCCGGCCGGAACCGGTGCCGACGGTCATGCAGGCGCACCCGCTTTCGTCGAGGCACAGTGCCATACCGCTGCCAGCCGCTTCATCCAAGGCGTCGACGACGCCCTGGCGCCCTTTCCGCGGCGTGGTCGGCCAGACGGTCGCGACAACCGTGAAACTGGTCGGCGGCGGAATTTCACCGGGGCGCTCGACCCGGACATAAGACCCGAGCGCATAATCCTGGCGCCGGGACGGATACTCACCGTCAAAGGATGAGACCATCTCCCGATGAATGATGCCCGGCCCGTCCGGGTTGGGGTCGGCGCAGACGATCTTGATCAGTTGGGCTGTGAAGGGCTCGAACGAGGTGGAATTGACCTTGAAGGCCAGCGTGTCGCCGGGGCGCCCGGAAAGTCGGTCGACATAGCCGATAAGCGGTATCATGCGCCCTACGCCACCGGTTTTTCGCCGGCGACGGTGACGCGGTACATCTCGCGGCGGCGGCCGGAATAATCGTCGATGGCGTGGTGCTGGGTGCAGCGGTTGTCCCACATGGTCAGCGTGCCCGGGCGCCAGCGCACACGGCAGGTGAACGAAATCCGCCGCGAATGTTCGAGCAGGTACCCGAGCAGGGCGCGGCTTTCGCCGTCATTCATGTCTTCAATGCCGATGGTGTAGACGTCGTTGACGAACAGCGCCTTGCGCCCGCTCACCGGATGGGTTGTGACCAGGGGATGCATCTGGATCTCCAGGGCGTCTTCGCTGCCGTGAATGTCCATGGAGCTGTTGGGATTGGGACGTCCGAAGGTCCCGCCCGGTGCATAGGAACGGCGCGCGGAATGGGCGCCGTTGACCCCTTCGAGAAGACGCTTCATGCCGGCCGACAGCGTTTCATAGGCAAGGTACTGGTTGGTGAATGCGGTGTCGCCGCCATGCTCGGGCACGTCCTTGCCATAAAGTATGGTGGCGCTCGGAGGGCGCTCCTGGAACGACCAGTCGCTGTGCCAGCTGCCTCCGAAGAGGGCGCCCTCCTCACCTGCTTCACGCAGAACCCGTAGCACGTTGGGATGGCCCTTCATCGGGGTGATATAGGGTGTTTCGCCGAATGGCCCGAATTGCAGGGCAAAGCGTTCGAGCGCCTCGACGTCCATGTCCTGATCCCGGAACACCAGCACCAGGTGCCGGGCGAACGCGTCTTCCACCGCTGCCAGTTGGGAACCGCCCAGCGGCCGTGAAAGATCGAGGCCGAATACCTCCGCACCGATCGCGCCGGTGATCGACTGGACATCAAGACTGGCGCTTTCGACTTCGCGCGATGGGGATGGCTGCATCATCGTTCCGTGTTCTCCGCTCTCAGCGCCGCCAGCATGTTCAGGATGTCGGAGCAGTCATTATGACCGTGTCCGCGCTCGCGCGCCTCATCAAATGCCTTGAGGGCCTGGCCTCCCAGAAACGAGGGAACCCCCATGCGCTGCATGACGTCAACCGCGATCCCGAGGTCCTTGCGGCCGTGCATGAGCGGGAAACCCGGTTCAACATCGCCTTTCAGCACCTTGTTCGGAAAGTTCAATTCTGTATTGCCGTTGCGCGCGGTGGTGCCATTGATCACCGTCAACGCGGCATCCGGCGAGAGGCCGGCCGCGTCGGCGAGGGCCAGGGTTTCGGCCGTCGCCAGGCACGACACCAGGGCGAGGTAGTTGTTGACGATCTTGAGGCTCGCGGCCTGGCCGATCTCGCCGCCGTCGATGATCGTGTCGCCCATCGGTTCGAGCACCGGGCGGACCGTATCCTTGTCGCCAGCCTCCCCGCCGACGATGAACAGGCATTTGCCCTCGGCCGCCTGTGTCGCGGTTCGCCCGACGGCACAGTCGACATAGCGCCAGCCCTTGGCATTCGCCTTTTCCGCAAGGCGTCTCGCTTCGAAGGGATCGATGGTGCTGCAGTTGAGGATGAGCCGTCCTCTGTCGGCAACCTGCAGGATGCCGTCGGCACCGTCGAAGGCCTCATCCACGTCGCCCGAGTTCGGCAGCATTGTAATCACAAGATCGGACCGCTCGGCCGCCTCGTCGGGGCCTCGTGCGCCGGACGCTCCTGCTGCAATCATTGCCTCTATCGCTTTCGGGTCCAGATCGTAGCAGTGGACCGTGAAGCCCCCTTTGACGAGGTTCGGAACCATGCCGCCGCCCATGGCGCCAAGCCCGATGAAACCGACGGATCTGATCTCACTCATCACTTGAGAGTCCTCGCGCAACCTGTCCTTCGTGCGGCGGCCAACACTATCCCTTCAGCGCACCCGCCGACAGACCGTGAATGAAATAGCGGCTGAGGAACATGAACATGACCAGCAGCGGCAATGCGATCAGCGTCGACCCGGCCATCAGTTCGCCCCACCGCAGTTCGTAGGAGCCGACCATGGTATCGAGGCCGGCCGGCAGGGTCTTGAGCGAGTCCGTGCCGATCATCACCAGGGCAAAGGTGTAGTCCGTCCAGGACAGGAGGAACGAGAAGATCGCCACCGTCAGCACACCCGGCAGGGTCAGCGGCAGGACCACCAGAATGAAGGCGCGCAGCCGCGAGCAGCCGTCGACCATGGCCGCTTCCTCCACATCCATCGGGATCTGCTTGAAGAAGCCCCAGAGCAGCCAGACCCCGAGCGGCAGGGTGATGGTGCAATGGGAGATCATCAGCGACAGGCGCGTGTCGGCAAGGCCGAGTTTGACGAACAGCGAGAACAGCGGGATCGCTAGCAGCAGCGGCGGAAACATATAGGCATAGAGCATGGTGCCGACGACGACCATCTTGCCGCGGAACTGAAGCCGCGTCACCGAATAGGCGATCAGCACGGAGATCACCAGGGTGATGCAGACCGTGCCGAAGGCGACCAGGATCGAGTTGGTGAACCAGGTCGGATAGTCGGTCAGCTCAAGCAGGACCTCGTAATTTGTCAGCGAGAACGGCCCGGGCAGCAGGCTGAAGTTGGCATAGAGCGAGCGGTCGTCGCGGAAGCTCGAAATGAGCATCCAGTAGATCGGGAAGAACGAGTAGAGGACCGTGACGCACACCAGCCCGTAAAGAGCGGCCCGCCGGCCAAGAGTGATGTCGTTCACCGGATCACTCCTTCTCATCCAGGGGGAAGAAATAGAAGTACACCAGAATGAAGGCGGACAGAATGACGAAGGAGATCGCCGAGACTGCCGCCCCCTGCCCGACTTCGTAGAGCTCGAAGGTCTTGCGGTAGGCCAGGATCGGCAGATGCTCCGTCGCCTGCAACGGGCCGCCGCGCGTGGTCAGCCAGATGATGTCGAACTTGTTGAACATCCATATGGCGCGCAGCAGCAGGACAACCGTAAGCACGGGGCGCAGCTGCGGCAGGGTGATGTGCCAGAAGCGCTGCCAGGCACTGGCGCCGTCGACCCGGGCGGCCTCATAGAGTTCGCCCGGCACCGCCTGCAGGCCGGCGAGAAAGGCCAACGTCACGAAGGGCGTCCAGATCCAAACGCTGAGCAGGATGACCACGGTCATGGCGACGCCGCCGTTCTCGCCCCAGGGGATGTAGCTGTAGCCGAACAGGCGGGCTCCTTGCGTGAAAACGCCGACCGTGCTGTCGAGCATCCACTGGAACGTCAGGGCGACGATGATCGTCGGCAGGAGATAGGGCAGCACCGCGATGCCCCGCACCAGGGGCTTGGCGGGTATCGTGGTGTCGAGCAGCATCGCAAAGCCGATGCCGAGGACGACCTGAAGCGTAATCGTGGTACCGGAGAAAATCAGCCCGCGGCCGAGCGCGTTCCAGAACTCGGGCATGTTGAGAACGTCGATATAGTTGCCGAACCCGATCCAGACCGGCTCGGAAATGAACGAGTCGAGATCCTGGAAGCTCAACTCGAGCGCATGATAGGCCGGATAGAGGATAAGCAGCGCCGTCAGCGCGGTGGCCACGCCGAAAATACAATAGAGCGCTCTTTCGCCGTGCATGGGCGGCCCGTTCAATGGTTTGGGAGAGGCCCTGATCGGCCTCTCCCGCTATGGATGTCAGCCTGCGGCGATCTCGCGGATCTTGTTTGCCGCGGTTGTGATGCAGTCGGCATTCGACATGCCTTTGAGGATCTTGTTCTGCAGCATCTCCGGCAGAGCATAGGACCGGAACACCTTGCCGGCGCGCACGTCGGGCTCGGGGCCTTCTGTATCGATCGAACGGATGATGATCTTCTTGTCCGACAGCACCTGCTTCTGCATGTCCGTAATGCGTTTGAACTGCTCAAGCGCCGGATGCGCCTGCCAGCGCGGATCCTCGTAAATGTCGAGGCGGGTCGGCTGATAATGCACCGGTGATGTGTGCAGGAAGTTGATCAGGTGTTCGTCCGAGAACCACTCGAGGAACCTCAACGCCTCATCGGACATCGCGGTGTCGAGCACCACCCAGCCGTCATAACCATGATTGACGGCAAAGCTCTCGCCGCCCTTGGAGGGGAACAGGAAAGCACCGACATTGGCGGCACGGTCCGGCATCCTCACATTCATGGTGTCAATCAGGCGGCCGGTGCCCGGGGTGTGCGAGATCTTGTCGGTCTGGAAGTCGCCGACCAGATTGGGCCAGCCGGCCTGGGCCGGCGCCGGCGGCATGTACTTCGTCATCTCGGCCATGAAGTCGAGATACTCGCCCGCCTTGGCGGCGATTTCCGGCGAATCCAGAACCACCTTCCAGTTGTCGTCGAACAGGTGAACACCGTTGGCCCACATATAGCCGAACGCGGTGTAATTGGTGGCGCCGTTGGAGCCGATCGGATGCACGATGCCATATGGGAGCTGGCCGTCGCCATCACCCTGCAGCGCGCCGAGGTTCGACATCATTCCGGCCCAGTCGCCCGGTGCCTTGAGGCCCTTGGCGTCGTAAAGATCCTGGCGGCAGTTGATCCAGCACAGATTATAGTCGTAGGGGTACCAGAAATTGTCGCCCTTCATGGGAAACAGGATGCGCGGCCCCCAGTCGTATTTCTTGATGATGTCGTTGATCGGCACCAGCTTGCCTTCGCCGGCAAGAATGAGCACATCGCCGACGAAGATCAGGGTGGCAATGTCGTAGGGCCGCCCGCTCTTGATCGAGGCCTGCACCTTCTCATAGGCCTTGCCGGCGGGAACCGTGTCCATCTGCACCTTGGTACCGGTTTCCTTTTCATACTGGGCCGCGGCAAAACGCATGGCACGGACACTTTCGGCGCTCGGCTCGCCGTTCAGAAACCGGATTGTCTTGTCGGCTGAATGGACGAACGGGGCATGCAGGCCGATCGCCGCGGCGCCGGCGGCAGCACCGAGGCCCTTGATGACCGTCCGGCGCGAACTGCCGGCCGTACCAGACAGCAGCTTCCTGTTCTTATCGGTAAGTTTTGACATAACGCTCCTCCATTTTTTGGTTATCCGTTCTGCGCCACCACGCCTTAACCGGCGAGCAGTGACGCACCGTTCCCTAGGTCAAACACATGCACATTGTCTTGCGCCGCCTGCAGGCGGATCCGGTCGCCAATGGCGACCTTGTCGTCACGGTCGACAAGCGCCCGGACCGACGTTGCACCGGAACTGCACAGCAAGAGGGTCTGGGCGCCCATTTGTTCCACCAGATCAACCTTGGCCGCGAACCCGGCATGGGCATCGCTGACCACCGCGAGATGCTCAGGCCGCACCCCGGCGACAACCTCCCGTCCGCCGTTCGACGGGTCTTTCAGTTTCGCCGGGGCCGGCAGGGAGAGCTCTCCACTGACAAAGCCCGCCGCTTTGCCCTTTTGCGCCAATTCCCCTTCGATCAGGTTCATCTCCGGCGAGCCGATGAAGCTCGCAACGAAAACGTTCGCCGGACGGTCATAGAGTTCTAGCGGCGGACCGACCTGCTGCACCCGGCCGTCCTGCATCACCGCGATGCGGTCGCCCAGGGTCATCGCCTCGATCTGATCGTGGGTCACATAGATCATGCTCGAGCCGGTGGCGGCGTGCAGCTTGGCGATCTCCTCGCGCATGCGCACACGCATCTTCGCATCGAGATTGCTCAAGGGTTCATCGAGCAGGAAGACATCCGGATCACGCACCAGGGCGCGCCCGAGCGCGACGCGCTGCTTCTGGCCGCCGGAGAGCTGTTTCGGCTTGCGGTCGAGAAGATCCTCGATGCCGAGCATGTCGGCGGCGCGGCGCACGCGCATGTCTATTTCGCTCTTCGGCGTGCCGCGCACCTGCAGACCGAACCCGAGATTCTGATAGACGTTCTTGTGGGCGTAGAGGGCGTAGTTCTGGAACACCATCGCAACGTTGCGGTCTTTCGGTTGCAGCCTGGTGACGTCGCGGTCGCCGATGGCGATCGTGCCCGCCGTCGTCGCCTCAAGGCCTGCAACCATGCGCAAGGTGGTGGACTTGCCGCAGCCGGACGGCCCCACAAACACCATGAACTCGCCGTCTGCAATCGCGAGATTGACCGCGTCCACCGCGAGGACGTCGCCGAACTTCTTGGTGACCCCTGTTAATTCTACGACTGCCATAAAGTTCCCATTTGCCGGCATCAAAGGAACACGCGGAGCCTCGAATTTTCCGTCTAGATTGGTTGAAATGTAAGGTCCATTTTCAAATGTCTGTCATACCAATTGGGCGTGTTCGGAAAGTGCGCAGTGAACGAAATTGGTATGGCGGTTCGAACAAAACGGACCTTACCCAAGCGCCAGACGTCATGTAGAAAGGCATGATACGCATGGAGCTCGCAGATGCCCGACCAAACCATCGAAGTGCGCCCGCTTGACGGGCCCTATGGCGCGGAAATCTTTGGCATCGATGCAAACCAGACCCTCAGCGGCGATGATTTCCGTGTCATCCGCCAAGCCATGCTCGACCATGTGCTGATCGTGATTTCCGACCTGGAAGAGAACCATGACTGGCTTCTCGACTTCGGCCGGCGCTTCGGCCCGCTGGTGCCGCATGCGCTTGAACAGTACCATCACCCGCGCTCGTCGGATCTTTCGATCATCGCCGCCAACCTGGACAACGCCGAGGCGCGCACCACGGCAAAGCCGGCAGGGTCGTTCTGGCATTCCGATCTCTCCTACAAGATCGAACCTTCGGACGCCATTTTCCTCTACTCAACGATCATTCCGCGCCACGGAGGCGACACGCGAACTGCGAACATGCATCTCGCCTACGAGGCGCTGCCGGACCGCCTGAAAACCCGTATCGAGGGCCTGACGGCGCTGCATGTGTGGGGCTGGAATACCGGCGGTGCCAGCCCGTCACTTGACGGCGACCTTCCCTCGGCCGAGCATCCGGTGGTTCGGGTTCACCCCGAGACAGGGCGAAAGGCGCTGTTCGTCAGTCCGGGCTACACCATGAAAATCACCGGCATGGGCGAAGCCGAAAGCGACGAGTTGCTGGCGGAGCTGTTCGAACACGCCACCGATCCTAACTTTCAGCTGCGGCACAAATGGTCCTTGAACCAGTTGGTCGGCCTCGACAACCGGGCCTCGATGCATTGCGCCGTCGCCGACTACACCGAACCGCGGCGGATGCTGCGCATGATCGTGGGGTGTACGGAGAAAGCGGCCTGAGCGGACTAAGCCGTCTCGCTGATCTGGTACTCCGCGCTTTCGAGCCAGTCCGGGCTGATCTTAACGCCCCAGCCCGGCGCGTCCGGTATGGTCGCCTTGCCGTCTGAAATGTCATAGGGCGAGCGGACATAGAGCCCTTCCTGCCAGGGATAATAGTCGGCGCCCTCGATGGAAAATTCGAGATACTTGCCCGCGTTGGGAATGGCGCCGAGCAGGTGCATGGTGAAGAGCGTCACCAGTGAGAGATTTGCGCAGTGGGGGGTGCAGGACAGGTTTGCCTCGGCGCCCATCGCGGCGACGCGCAGGGTACGGGTGAGACCGCCGAGATAGCAGACATCGGGCTGAATGATGTCGACGGCCCGCCGGTCGATCATGTGCCGCCATGTGGGCAGGTCGTAGTCCTGTTCACCGCCGGTGACGTCGATGTCGAGCGCGTCGGTGACCTGCTTGGTCTGCTCGATCTCCCAATAGGGACACGGCTCTTCGAAATGACTGATGCCGTTATCTGCGAGAATCTGTCCCACTTCGATGGCCCTGCCCGGCGAAAACCCGCTGTTGGCGTCGACCAGCAGCGCCACGTCGTCGCCGAGGCGTTGACGGATCGCCGGCACGATGGCTTCGGTCCGGCCCGGCCATTCGTCCACGTCGCGGCCGCATTCGGCCGCAACCCGGAACTTGAAGGCGTCGAAGCCGAACTCGTCGCGCAGTTTTTCGAACCGGTCGGCCTCCTGCTCCGGCGTGATGTCGCGTTTCATGGACGAGGCATAGGCCCGGATCGGCCGCGGCGTGCCGCCGATCAGTTCGCAGACGCTCTTGCCCTCGACCTTGCCGCGCAGGTCCCACAGGGCAGTGTCGAGACCGGCCATGGCGCGGCGCAGATAGGACCCTGGAAACTTGTGCTCGCGTTCGGGGATAATGTCCATCAGGTGATCGATGTCGAAGGCGTCCCCGCCCAGCGAATGAGGCGCGATCTGGCGGTGAACGATCTGACAGGTGATGTCGGAATGGTAGGTCGAGACCTGCCCCCAGCCCTGCGATCCGTCATCTGCGGTGACCCGCAGAAACCCGACATAGCGGCTGCAAAACGTTTCGATGCTCTTGATCTTCACGGCGCCTCCGCCTTGGCCGCGACGCAGCCATACCAGTGTGCGTTAAGCTTCATATTCGGATTGAATTGGACGGGCGTTAAGGTCCATTCTGGATAATCGAGAATACCATTTACAGCCCACTGTGACGCGGGACCATCTTTTCGGTTCGAGCTTGGGGAGGCCCGCGGCGGCGTCGCGCGCGCCTATGGTTTCAATGCGCGGATATGGGTCGGCCGGAGTCCGCCGCACCCGGCGGCACCGGCATTGGCGTAGCTCACCTTCAACATATCCCGGTAGCCGTCCGCACCGCACACGTCGATCAGCCTGTCACGCAACGGTCCTTCGATACGCTCAATCTGTTCGCGCGCAAAGCCGGCGTACCATTCGTTGCGGTCATTAAGGGCCACATCGGCAAACCCGGCCTCTTGCAGCACCGCGCGCGCTTCATCGGCGGTTTGCATGGCGAATGTCAGGTGCGACAGCTGCCGGTAATGCTGGAACTCGGGCAGATCGTCGGCGTTCTCGCCGGCGAACCAGTCGCCGGCCACGAACCCGCCGCCCGGTTTCAGAACGCGGAAGATCTCGCCGTAGACCGCCAGCTTGTCCTCGATGTGGACGATGGCGTCCTTGGAGAACACCATGTCGAGGGCGCCGTCTTCGAAGGGCAGCGGGCCCGGTTCGACCAACCTGAATTCGATTTTCTCGCCGAGGCCGGCCTGGGCGGCGTTCCTCCAGGCCCTTTCGACAAGCTGCGGCTCGATGTCGACGCCGGTGACCTTTCCCGCGTGATACTCGCCGGCGATGACGATCGCCGGGCCGCCAATGCCACAGCCGATTTCAAGCACCGATTTGCCGCGCATTTCGGTGTCGCCGATAATCTGCCTGACCTCGTCTGCGCCTCCGGGGGAAAGAAATCCCGCTCCCCAGACAAGTTCGAGCCGATCGGCGAATGCGTCGGGATAGCTCAGGTCCTGGTCCATTGCGGCATGCCTTTGCGAAGAAACCACGGGGTCCGGCAAGGTCGCGCCGCCCTCGCCCGCTCCCAACCATCGCCAAGTATTGGTTGGCAAAACAGGCCCATTGTAAATAACCTATAATACCAATGTTACCGGTGTCGGTTCAGGGGAAGGTGAATGGTCAAACATGCCGGAGGGGTCCTGCTGCCGGCCTTGCGGGTGGAACCGGAAGCCGGCACGCCGATCACCATCCAGCTCGCGGGGACGTTGCGGAACCTGATCCTGTCAGGCGACCTGCAGCCCGGCGAACGGCTTCCCTCGACCCGGACGCTGGCGCAGGACATCGGGGTCTCGCGGACCACCGTGGTCAATGTGTACGACCAGCTAACGACAGAGGGCATCATCGAATCGCGGGTTGGCGCGGGCGCCTATGTCAGCGATGCCCTGGAGTTTCGCCGCCCGGTCGAACTGAAACTCTCGAACACGAAAAAAGAAAACCCGGGACTGAAGCCCCGTCTTGCCAACCTGAGCGCCGATGCCTCGCAGCAGTATTCTCTGCGCCTGCCGCATCCCGAACATCCCCTGCCCTTCACCACCGGCATTCCCGCGTTCGATGCGTTTCCCATGGCGCAATGGGCGCGGCTGTCGGCGGAGTTCCTGCGGGAGCCGCGCGACGATGTCCTGCGCTATCCCGACAGCAGTGGTCTCTTGACCCTGCGCCAGGCGATTGCGGTGCATCTGCGCGCCAATCGCGGCATCAACTGCTCACCCGACGAGGTCTTCATCTTCAACGGGGCGCAGGACGCCTTCAACCGTATCGGCATGACATTGCTCGATCCCGACGATGCGGTCTGGTTCGAGAACCCGGGCACCATCGGCGCCCGCAACAGCCTGATCACCTGCGGCGTCCGGCTGATCCCGGTTCCTCTCGACGGGGACGGCATCTGCGTTGAGGACGGGTTGCAGCTTGCGCCGGACTTCCGCATGGCCTTCGTGACGCCGGCCCACCAGCACCCGCTGGGCGTCACCATGTCGCTGAAACGACGCTTCGAGCTTTTGCGCGCCGCAGAACGGGCCGGTGCATGGATCATCGAAGACGACTATGTAGGCGAATTCCACTATTCCGGCCGGCCGCCGCCGACGCTCAAAAGCGTCGATGAAGGCGGCCGGGTCATCTATGTGGGAAGCTTCTCCAAGTCGCTCTTTCCAGCGCTGCGTCTCGGCTATCTGGTGGCCCCACCCAAGCTGGTCGAGACCTTTCACCGCATCGTCAGCGCCACGGTACAGGGCGCACCGACCCATTTTCAGTCGATTGTCGCCCGGTTCATCCAGGAAGGGCATTTCGCAGCCCATATCAGACGCATGCGCAAGATCTATGCTGAGCGAAAACATGCACTGATCGATGCGGCGGTGCGGCATCTGGACGGATTGCTGACCGTCAAGCCGACCGAAACGGGCTTTCAGACCTACGCCGAACTGGCGCCGGAGTTCGACGAGGTCGAGGTCGCCCGCCGTGCCGCGGAACGCCGCATCGTCGTCTCCCCGATCAGCCGGTTCTCCATTGTCCCGGTGGCGCAGACTGGCCTGATCCTGGGCTTCAGCGCCATCCCGCCGCCGGCGATCGAAGCCGGAGCGAAGGCATTGGCCGACCTGTTGCGAACCATGCGCGCGGAGCAGGCGCGATAATCCGGATCGGCGGCGCCGCCGGCCGGTTCAAGGTGGACTTCAACTATTCTGAAAATGGACCTCACACGAGATACGGTCTCGCGATATCCATTGCGTTCACCGCTCGTGCGCCTGAGTTGACCAATGACGGACATGACCTTCGATTACATCATTGTCGGCGCCGGATCGGCCGGATGCGTGCTGGCCAACCGGCTGACCGCAAGCGGGCGCCACCGGGTCCTGGTGCTGGAAGCGGGCGGCAGCGACCGCCGGTTCTGGATCCAGGTTCCGATCGGATACGGCCGCACATTCTACGATCGTCGCGTCAACTGGATGTACGAGACCGAGCCGGAGCCGGGTCTTGCCGGTCGCACCAGCTACTGGCCGCGCGGCAAGGTTCTGGGCGGCTCCAGCTCGATCAACGCCATGGTCTACATCCGCGGCCAGCGCGAAGACTATGACGACTGGGAAGCCCTCGGAAATCCCGGCTGGGGATGGACGGACGTTCTGCCCTACTTCAAGAAGTCGGAAGATAACGGGCGCGGCGGCGATGCGCATCGCGGCTCAGGCGGGCCGCTTCATATCGAGGACGTCGCTCACAAGGTGCACCCCTTGTGCGAGGATTATCTCAGGGCCTGTGCCGAGGCGGGGATCGCCTTCAATCCGGATTTCAACGGCGCTGCACAGGACGGCGCTGGCCATTATCAGGTCACCATGCGCAGTGGCCGCCGCATGTCGGCGGCCAGCGCCTTCCTGCATCCCGCGCGCCGCCGGTCCAATCTGCGGCTTGAGACCGGCGCACTGGCAACGAAGGTTCTGCTTGAAGGCAACCGCATAACGGGCGTCGCATTCGTCCAGAAAGGGCGGCGCAAGACAGCCCACGCGAAGCTCGAAGTCATCCTGGCCGCTGGCTCGATCAACTCGCCGCAACTGCTGCAACTGTCGGGCATTGGTGCGGGAAGCGTTCTCCAGCCCCTCGGCATTGACGTGCATCTCGAGGCCCCGGGTGTCGGCCTGAACCTGCAGGATCATCTCGGCGTCGATCACGTCTACAGATCACGCAAGCGGACCCTAAACAACGACCTTCATCCCTGGTGGGGCAAGCTGTGGGCCGGTGTCCAGTATCTCGGATGGCGCGGCGGGCCCCTGAGCCTGAGCGTCAATCAGGGAGGAGGATTCATCCGGACCCGGCCCGAACTGGAGCGCGCCAATATGCAGCTCTACTTCTCGCCGGTGAGCTTTCTCAAAGCGCCGCCCAAGACCAGACCCCTGATGAACCCCGACCCGGATGCCGGCTTCCTGGTCGGCATATCGCCCTGCCGTCCGACGAGCCGCGGCCACCTGCACATCATGAGTCCCGATCCGACGGTGCCGCCCCGGATCTACCCAAACTATCTTTCGACCGAGCACGACGTCGCGGAAATGATCGAAGGATCAAGATTCCTGCGCCGTCTGGCGGCGACTCCCACCTTTTCGATCCTCATCAAGGAGGAGTTGCAGCCCGGACTTCAGGTGGAGACCGATGAGGACCTGGCCGACGACATTCGGCAGAGATCAGGCACGGTCTACCATCCGTCGGGCACCTGCGCGATGGGTCCGGATCCGAAACGACATGTGGTCGACAGCCGGCTCCGCGTACATGGGATGGAACGGCTGCGGGTGGTCGACGCCTCGATTTTCCCGGCCCTGACCTCCGGCAACACCAACGCCCCCGTGATCATGGTGGCGGAGAAAGGCGCCGACATGATTCTGCGCGACGCAGTGTGACGCGACATCGACTGCAGCGGATATAGAAAACCCGCGCATCCAGCTTTCGGGATGGG
>JAJFHL010000088.1 GCA_021775615.1 Hyphomicrobiales bacterium | reverse complement strand
CGAACCGGTCGTGGTGGCCTGTGCATCGACACCGAGATCAATGTTGCCGGTGATGGTCGCGGCGGTGACCGGGGTCACGGGGCCGGCGGACTGGCGTGCCTGACGGGCCGTCGCCTGGGCCGCTTCAACCAGATCGGTGATCGCCGTGAGGCCGGCATCGGCGGCTTCAAGCGTCTGGACCGCGAGGCCGACCGAATCAAGCAGACGGTTCAGGTCGCTCGCCCGGGAGTTCAAGCTGGAGGCGGTGAAGAAGGCGCTCGGATCGTCAAGCGCGCTGTTGACCCGGAGGCCGGTGGAAAGACGCTCCTGCGTCTTGGCGAGCAGCTCGGAAGTACCCTGCAAGGAAAGCAGGTTGTTGCGAACTGAATTTGAGAGAATAACGTCTGACATGTTTAATTTCTGCCCTGTTCTAGGTTTACCCAACTCTTCTCCCGTCCTGGAGAAGACGGTGCTACTCTCTCGTGAGCGGGTATAGGACAGCTTAAAGTTCTTGGTTAACAGGCGTTCACCTTAATGGATCGTTACTTCGCCTGCGGCGCGGAAAAGTCCGGCTCGAACGCGCGTGTGCGCCGGTCATCTTCGGCGTGCTCGCCGGTGGGTGTACACATTGCCTGGTAATCAACACGGGTTCGGCGGCGGCCCGACCAGCTTTCGCCGCTGCGGGGCAGGGGCGCATCCGACGCAAAACAAAGCAATGCGGTTTCGAAGAACAGGCCGAGGGCGGCGCGGTAGGCCCGTTCGGCAAGCTGATCACGGCGCCAGTCTTGTGGCACATCGAACCAGTCGGTCTTGACGATGGGGCCGGCGTCCACCTCCGGCGCCATGATATGTGCGGTCGCCGCAAAGCGCCGGGCCTCCTGATAGGTAGCGAAGGCTTCGGGATAGAGGCCGGGATACTCGGGCGAACCTGGGTGAATGTTGTAGGGCTCGAGCGTCAGCTTATCCAGGATCGCCGGCGGCACGATCACGCCGGTGCAAAAGGAAATCAGGCGTGCGGCCTCCAGGCCGTGCTCGGCGCAATCTGCAAGCTGGCCCCGGGAAGACAGCGCCATGACTTCGATATCGGGCGGCGCGGCGCGGCGCAGGGCAGCGCCGAGTTGCGCCGCTTCCAGTTCGGCAGTGAGGATCAGCAACTGGCTGGGCACGGTCCGGCTTTGTGTTGCGGCGTCGGGTTTTCGAAGGTTAGCACAGGCCCGCTGAGGCGGAGCGCATCACACCTTCTTGTCCACAAGGGCGCCGTTCTCGCCGCCGAAGGCGCGCACGACCTTGAGCAGGAGCTCGTCGCTGAGATCTTCCTTCGGCTGATGGCCGGGCTCGTCCTTGTCGCGATGATCGGGCGTCCGTTGCCGCTCGGTGCGTTCTTTCGGACGTTCGACGGCAGCGGTCTGCGTCACGGTCGAGGACGCGGACGATGCGGCAGGCCTTGCCGGCCCCGGTGGTGTTGGCGCAATCGTGATCATGGCTCAAACGCATTGCGGGATGCTCGGTTTGTTTCGCATCCCCGGTCTCAGCAGTATAGCCGATGCGGTTGAGTGGGCCGTTAAAGCAACACCAACAAGTTGATTCAAATTTTATCGAACTGCAGTCGTTACAGCGACCGGTCCACTGCAAGAGCGGTGGGGGCCGTGGGCCGGTGTTGCGCCATCGAGGCGCCGTTGGTGTAGCACTTCGGTCCGGCCCGTTTCGACTTGGCGATCTCGAAGATCGCGTTCATCAGCCCCTCGCTGACCGCGCGGGTCGCTTCCAGGGCGGTGAAGTTCTTCTGGATTTCCGTTTGAAGCGTCCGAAGCGCACGGCGCAGGCGGTCCGCCTGTGTGGGGGCGGTCGCGCCGACGAACTTGGCGTTGGCCTTGAACAGCCCGAAGTCTTTTGCGTACATTTTTGAAAGCGTCGTCTTTTCCGGCTGCAACGATGAGATCTCCTGCGGCCTGTTGTCCTGCAGGAATGCGGTTTCGCGGGCGAGTAGATCCGACAGCCGCGCGGCAGCGTCATGGAGGCGGCCGCAGAGATCGACGGCGTCGTGAACCTCCGTCAAACGCGGATGAGACTGCGACTGGTTGCGACCGTGCTGGTTCATGGCTGGCTGGTTCATGGCTCGCTCGTTCATGGTTCTATCTGCTGCGCTTTGAGAATTTCCGCATAGACGTGATCGGCAAGTCCGATGCCGCCGTTCTTTGCGATTGCCCTGGCATATTCCTGCGACATCATTGACCGATAGGTTTCCTCGGCGGAGCCGCCGGTAAAATCACCCTCGGTCTCGATACCGGCGAACATCTGCTCGACGAACATGTTCAAGAACACGCTTTCGAATTCTTCGGCCTGTGCACGTGCGTGATCGGTGCCGTCCTGCCTGCGAAGGAGGTTCTCGTCGGCGGCGGTGTGCTGAGGCCGGTCAAGTCCGAGGTGAGACAGGAAAGCGGGAGTTATCGTCATCACATCACCTCGATTTCGGCCTGGAGCGCTCCAGCCGCCTTGATCGACTGCAGAATGGAGATCATGTCGCGCGGTCCGACACCGAGCGCGTTGAGGGCATCGACCAGTTCGCGCAGGGTAACGCCGCCGTCCAGCACGGTGAGCTTGTTGTCGGCTTCGTCGTCGGCGGTCACCGTGGTGCGCGGAACCACAACCGTTTCGCCCTCGGCCAGGGGATTGGGCTGGCTGACCTGCGGTGTTTCGGTGACGGTGATCGTCAGATTGCCCTGGGCGATGGCAATCTCGCTGACCCGGACATTGGCGCCGATGACAATGATGCCGGACTGCTCGTCAATCACCACCTTGGCCGGCTGATCCGGTTCGATGCGCAGCTGTTCGATATCGGTCAGGAGGTGCACGATGTCCTGGTCGGTGTCTTCGGGCAGTGAAAACTCCACGGTCGATGGATCGACCGACTCAGCCGCGGATTTGCCGACAAATGCGTTGATCGCCTCGGCAATGCGGCGCGAGGTGGTGAAATCCGGATTGCGCAGAGACAGGCGCAGGGATGTTTTGGTGTTGATCGCGTAGACGATCTCGCGCTCGACGAGGCCGCCGTTCGAAATGCGGCCGACCGTTGGCACGCCGCGGGTGATGGTGGCGGCCTGACCTTCGGCGGAGAAGCCGCCGACGGCAAGCGTGCCCTGGCTGACCGCGTAGACCTCGCCATCGGCGCCCATGAGCGGCGTGACGAGAAGCGTGCCGCCGAGCAGGCTGGTGGCATCGCCGAGGGCGCTGGCCGTGACATCGATGCGGGTGCCCTGGGTTGCGAAGGCCGGCAGATTGGCCGTGACCATGACCGCCGCCACATTTGCCGTGCGCAGGTTGGCGCCACGCGTGTTGACGCCAAGGCGTTCCAGCATGGCGGTCAGGCTCTGCAGGGTGAAAGGTGAATTGTTGAGCGTGTCGCCGGTGCCGTTAAGGCCGACCACGAGACCGTAACCGACCAGTTGGTTTTCGCGTACACCCTCGATGTCCACCAGATCCTTGATCCGTGAGGAGGCGTTTGCGGTTCCGGCCCAAAGCGTCATAGCGACGGCGATGATCCCAAGGACCGCGCGCCAGGGAACGCCTGCGTTTGAAGAGACTGAATGCACTTTCGTGTACATGTTTCCTGCTTTCCCCCGAAAGCCAAAGTTACCCGCCACCGTTACCAAAGCGAATCCCGTGCCAGATTCTCGCCGCAAATCTTCACGCGGAAAACGGCGGAAATCTGCGGTTTGGTCCGGTGCGCTTAAGAAAACGGGCAAACTGAAGGCGCAAAGATTACCGGCACCCGGCAAAATTTGCCGGGTCGGCCGCGAAGGTTAACGGGTTGTTAACGCCCGTGGTGCCAACGTGGCGAAACAGTGGCCGGCATGGTCCGCCGCAAGGCGTTCAGCCGGAGCAGTTCATTCACGGATCGGATCGATGCGGATCACTGGGCCAAAGAGAAGCACGCAGGTTTCCAGCAAACCCAAGGCCGGGAAGAGTTCGGCCGCGCAGGGCTCGTTCAGCGTCTCCGACGGCGCCAAGACGAATGCGTCCAAAGGCGCGCAGTCCACGCGTTCGCTGACGGCGGTTGACGCGCTGATCTCAATTCAGGAAGTGCCGGACGCAACGGCGCGGCGCGCCAAGGCAATTGCCCGGGCCGAAGGCATGCTTGATCTTCTGGAGGAGATCAAGATTGCGATATTGTCCGGCGGATTGCCACGGTCGCGGGTCACGAAACTGACCCGGATTGTTGAAGACGTCCGCGGAGACGTCGCCGGCGAAGAACTCTCAACCGTGCTGGACGAAATCGAACTTCGGGCGCGGGTTGAACTGGCAAAGCTTGAAAAGGCGGCCTGACTGCACGTGCCGGCTTCCATGGTGGTAGGCATGGCCGGCATGCCCAGGGCCCGTGTCTCCGAATCTTCAATTTTGAGTCAACCGTCATTCTTCGGTTGTGCGGCGCCTCTTCGGTGGATATATAGGCCGCGCGTGAGCGGAACGGGAAGCGATTCAGGGCCTTTGCCCAATCAAGGGTTGGAGTAATGGCGACCAAGACGAAGAAGCGCACTGAATACCGGCCGTCGGACGACGAGCCCTTCATGAACAAGAAGCAGCGCGAGTACTTTCGCAAGAAGCTGCAGGCTTGGCGTGAAGACATCGTCCGCGAAAGCCGCGAAACTCTGGTGCATTTGCAAAATGGCGAGGCTCATGCGCCTGACCTGGCGGATCGGGCCTCGACTGAAACCGAACGCTCTTTGGAGCTGAGAACGCGCGACCGGCAGCGTAAGCTGATCGCCAAGATCGACGAGGCGCTCGAGCGCATCGACGAAGGCACCTACGGCTATTGTGAAGACACCGGAGAACCGATCAACCTCAAGCGTCTCGATGCCCGGCCGATTGCCACATTGAGCATCGAAGCGCAGGAGCGCCATGAGCGGCGCGAGCGGGTCTACCGCGACGACTGAATTGAGGCCGCAATGCAGAGCGGCCGACAACGCAACATGACGAGGATCCGGCGAGAGCGCTGGGTCCTCTTTTTTTGCCCGCCTCAGTTTGAACGCGGCGGCGCATAGCTCTCCAGGGTTTCCTCAAAACGGAAAAACGCGGCGCCCGGGGGAGGGCGCCGCGCTCTGTTGCGGCCGCTTTGCTGGCGGGCAATAGGGCCTGACTTGGGAACTGGCGTGCGCGCGTTCACTGGCCCGCGCACGGTACTCAGTATGTATGGAGCCGACCGTCTCTTCCATCGGGCTCGTTACAGGCAGTCACATGAACCGGGACGCTTCCTGCGAACGCAGACATGTGAACCGAACGCCGACGCAACAGAACTTGAACACAAAACCCCATCAACACCTCGCTTCTCCACTCAACTGATGAATGCAACCGACCCACGCCGTTCCGTGTCAGGCCCTAAAACGGCAGCAGTATGTCTAGGAATTGTTGTCCGTAGCGCGGTTGCTGAACATCGGTGATCTGACCGCGTCCGCCATAGGAAATCCTGGCTTCGGCGATCTTCTGGCTGTCGATGGTGTTCTCGTTCGTGATGTCTTCCGGCCGAACGATGCCGGCGACAATAATCTCGCGCACTTCGTAGTTGACGCGGATTTCCTGACGCCCCTCGATCACCAGATTGCCGTTCGGCAATACCTGGACGACCACCGCGGCGACTTTTGTGTTGATTTCCTCCTCTCGGTCTACCTCGCCGGACCCCACGGTCGTGGTCGTGCTGTCGACATCGATCAGCGGATCCAGATTAGGCGTGTTGGGCAGAAATTTCAGAAGCTCGGTGCCGAAGCCGGCGAGGGCACCGATCCCCATATTGTCGCTGCCGGTCCGGGTGCGCTGCGTTGCGTTCTCGACTTCCGCCTTGTCGTCGATGGTGACGTTGACGGTGAGAATGTCGCCGATGCGCGCGGCGCGCTGGTCTTCGAAAAACGCCCGCGCTCCACTGCGCCACAGCGAGTTGGGCTGATAGACATAAGCGACCGGCTCGGGCATGGGCAGGCGCACCGGTTTATAGCCGGGCTGCGTCGTCGGATCCTGGATCTCGTTCAAGGGCGGCGGGTCGCCAACCGTCATCACCCGGTCGATGGTTGAAGAGCAGCCCGAAACGACGCTCCCCGCTACGACAATCGCCAACAGCGACGCTGCACTCTTTGCGATGGTTTTCATGTCTGCCTTCCCCATGATTCCCGTTACTCCTGGTTCGCTCGTGCGAGTGTTCGCGGACCGCCTACAACAGCTTCGACAAGTTCCGGGCCGATGACCCTGCCCTGAATAATGCGATTGGAGGTGGCGTTCCTGATGTTGATGATGTCGCCCAAGGCGCCCGACTGCAGCGCCGTTCCGCGTATGGTCAGGACCAGTCCCGGTCCCTTGTGCTGAATTGTGACCTTGCCGTTCTTGCGCACGATCTGCGGGTGTTCGACGTCGCGGACGCGGATCGGTTCACCGGTGCGCAGGGTTCGCTTGGCGGCCATGCCGACGAGGTCGGACATTTGCGTCAGTGTGGTGCCTTCAATGCGCCGCACCGGAATCCTCCGCATTTCGACGTCGTTCTCGGTCATCACCGCTCCGCGGCGCATGGTGTGGACCGGAACCGCAATGATGTTCACTTCGACCGCGCGGCCGGCGTAATGGTGGTGCCGGGCGGCCGGATCGCCGGCCGGCGCCGCGATGACGGCGGTGAACCGTCCGGTGCGCCGGCTGTAGCGAAGCTGCACGACCTCGGCTGTCGGCTGCTCGGTGCTGTCGACATAGAGACCGGCCTGATCAGTGGTGAAGGTAACGTCGAACGCGCGGCTGTCGATGGTCGAACTGATCCGTTCGATCAGGGTGTCGGAGACCAGGTCCTTGATCTCGTCCTCGGTGATGAGCAGGCCGGCGCGGGAGACCTGGATCTGGGCAATGCGTCTGGGATTGTCCCAGTCGAGTCCGTGGCTCCTGGCGACCCGGACCAGCCGCTCGGCGTTGACGGTGCCCGAACCTCCCGGGGCGGGCGACCTGAACACGGAAATGTCCGCGGCGCTCCCGGCATTGAGGAACAGGTCGCCGAGCAGCACATAGTCACCGGTTACTTCCACATTCGGTTTCACTTCCGGCGTCATCTGGGCGGCTGCGCCTGACGGCGCGAGAGTGACGAGGGCGGCGGCGATTATGAGGGCGCCCACTACGTGTGCGATTGAGCCTGCCGTTTTCATTTGCCTAGTCCTTTCAAGCCTTAACGGAGGTTCGAGGTCGCCTGCATCATTTCGTCGGCGGCGGAAATCACCTTGGCGTTCATTTCGTAGGCCCGCTGCGCGGCGATCAGGTCGGAAATCTCCGACACCGCGTTGACGTTGGAACTTTCCAGGAAATTCTGCAGCAGCGACCCCAGACCATCGGCGTCCGGGGTGCCTGTGGTCGGAGAGCCGCTGGCCGGGGTCTCGAGAAAGAGATTGTCGCCGATGGCCTCGAGACCGGCCTTATTGACGAAGCGGGCGAGCTCCAGCGTTCCCGCGTTCTGCGGTGTGGTCTGGCCGTCGATCAGGACCTGAACCTCGCCGGAGGCGCTGATCGAGATCTGGCGGGCATTGTTGGGGACCGAGATGCTGGGTTCCACCAGATATCCCTCCTGGGTCACCAGCTGTCCGTTGGCGTCGAGAGCAAAGGCGCCCGAGCGCGTGTAGGCGGTCTGGCCGTCGGGAAGCTGCACCTGGAAAAAACCTTCACCGCGGATCGCGATGTCCAGATCCTTCTCGGTGTTGGTGACGTCGCCCTGGGTCATGATCCGATAGGTCGAGGCGGTCTTGACGCCGAGGCCAATCTGGATGCCGGACGGCAAGGTGGTGCCGCTTTGAGATGAGCTGGCGCCGGGCGCGCGTATGTTCTGGTAGAGCAGGTCCTGGAATTCCGGCCGCATGCGCTTGTATCCGGTGGTGCGCAAGTTGGCGATGTTGTGGGATATGACTTCCACATTGAGCTGCTGGGCTTGCATCCCGGTCGCGGCAATTTGCAGTGCTTTCATTTCAGTGCCTCATGGGGTGTTGGGCGAATACGAAGATCATGTGCGTCTTCAGACCTGGAGATCGGCCAGGTCCTTGATGGCCTTGGTTTTGAGCTGTGCGAGTTTTTCCAGTGCGCGTGATGTAGAAATGTAGGAGCGGCTGACCTCGATCATCCTGGCCATTTCGCTCACGGCGTTGACGTTGGAGTTTTCAACAAACCCCTGGGCAACATGCGGCGTCACGATATCGAGCCCCGGCGCGGGGGCGGAGAACATGTTGCTGCCCTCCTTCAGGAGAAGCCTCTCGTCATCGAATTCGACGACCCTGAGCTTGCCCTTCTCTCCGGCGTTTGTGCTGATCGTGCCGTCGGTGGCGATGCCGATGCCGGTTTCCTGGGGGGTGAACGTGATCGTGCCGGATTCGCCGAGGACAGGGTGACCCTCCGCGGTCACAAGCGTGCCCTCCTGATTGAGGGTGAAATTACCGGCTCTGGTGTAGCGTTCGCCGTTGGGGGTTTCGATGGCGAACCAGCCCGTCCCGTTGATCGCCACATCGAGGGGATTGCCGGTCTGGCGCATATCACCGCTGACGAAGCTGCGGATGACCCGGGCGTCAAGCACGTAGGAGACATCTTCCGTGGGCCGGGTAAGGTTTTCCGACTCGGCCGCCGGCTGAATGAATTCTTCAAACTTGAGGGTTTCGCCCTTATAGCCGGGTGTCTGTAGATTGGCGATGTTGTTGGCCACAACATCCATCTGGTGCCGCAGAGCCATCTGCCTCGACAATCCGATCAAAAGTGCGTTTTCCATGGCCTGTGTTAAGCTTCGTTAATTTCACAACAAAGCAGCGCCACATTTGAGACATGTGCTCTCGGTCAGTATGTGAGAGCGCCCGCCAGCGCTACGCCAGGTACGTTGCATGCGCTGTGCCAATTAAAAAACCTATATATTTCAATGCATTATAGTTTTTCCTGACGGGATCTGCGTGCCCGGCGGCAGGTCTTGCCCGGCAATTGCTGCCGGTTGCGCCTTCGCTCGGTTTGGCAAGGTTTCGTTAACCACTTTGACTTTAGATACCTTAACGCGCGTGTGAGTTCAGGGCCGTCTGCGGTCCGGCTGCTCATCTTTGCGGTTTGGGTTGGGATTCTTGATTGGAAGTGCTGATGGCCGACGAGCCTGAAGAAGAGGTTGCGGAAACCGAAGAAGACGAAGGTGAAGCCGCATCCAAGAAGCGCCGGTTCGCCGGACGGACTCTGGTGCTGTTCATCGCTCTCCCGTTGCTGCTCCTGCTCGGCGGCGGCGTGACGTTGTTCGTGTTCGACCCTCTGGGAATGTTCTCCGGCGACATGGTTGAGACAGCGGAAGACGGGCCACCCAAGCCGGTCGTGTTCTTCGAGATGCCCGACATGCTGGTCAATCTCTCGCAAAAGGACAAGCGCAGTCAGTATCTCAAGCTCAAGGTTGCGCTCGAAATGTCGGACAGGGAAACCAAGAAGGCAATACAGCCGATGCTGCCCCGAATCATGGACATTTTTCAAATCTATCTGCGGGAACTGCGCTCGGAAGACCTGGAGGGTTCGGCGGGCGTCTATCGCCTCAAGGAAGAGCTGCTCCGGCGCATCAACCTGGTGCTCAATCCGCGGAAAATCGATCGCATTCTGTTCAAGCAAATGATCGTCCAATAGAGAAAAGCGAAAACGCACCTTATGGCTGACGACGACGACGATATTGGCGAAGACTGGGGCGCGGCCCTGGAAGAACAAAGCGAAGGTGACGCTGAAGAGGAAGACGACCTCGACGCCGCCTGGGGTGCCGCGCTGGAAGAGCAGGGCGCCGACACGGGCGAAGACCTGGACGCGGCCTGGGGCGCGGCGCTGACCGAGCAGGGCGCCTCCGGCGAAGACGGTGATGAAGAGGCCGGTTGGGGCGGTGTCGTCGAAGGCGAATCGATCGGTGCTTTCGACCGCGGCGCCGCCGACCGCATTCTGTCGCAGGATGAAATCGACACCTTGCTCGGTTTCACCCTGGACGACGAAAACCTCAAGGAAGGCGGTGTCCGGGCAATCATCAACTCCGCGTTGGTGTCCTATGAACGGCTGCCGATGCTGGAGATTGTCTTCGACCGGCTGGTCCGGCTGATGACGACAAGCCTGCGCAATTTCACATCCGACAATGTCGAGGTCAGCCTCGACAATATTTCCTCCATCCGTTTCGGGGACTACCTGAACTCGATTCCGTTGCCGGCAATTCTGGGAGTTTTCAAGGCGGAGGAGTGGGACAATTACGGCCTCTTCACCGTCGAATCAAATCTGATCTACTCGATCGTCGATGTGTTGCTGGGTGGGCGCCAGGGCCAGACCTCGCAACGTGTCGAGGGACGGCCTTACACGACGATCGAAACCAATCTTGTGCAACGCATGATAGAGGTCGTCCTGGCGGACGCCCAGGCGGCCTTCGAGCCATTGTCGCCGGTGACTTTCAAGATCGACCGGGTCGAGACCAACCCCCGGTTCGCCGCCATCGCGCGCAGTGCCAACGCGGCCATTTTGGTGAAGCTCCGCATCGACATGGAAGACCGCGGCGGCGTGATCGAAATGCTGTTGCCCTACGCCACGCTGGAGCCGATTCGTGAACTTCTGCTGCAGATGTTCATGGGTGAGAAATTCGGCCGGGATTCGATCTGGGAAAGCCACCTGGCGACCGAGCTCTGGGCGGCTCAGATGAAGATCGACGCCGTGCTGGACGAATTCGAAATGCCGCTCTCCAGGGCGATGTCGCTGGAAGTCGGCCAGACGCTGATGCTGAATGCCAAACCCAGCGCGAAGGTCGATCTGCGATGCGGCGGCATTTCTCTCCTGAAGGGAAGCATGGGCCGTCTTGGAGACAATATCGCCGTGCAGATCTCGAAAACGATTCCGCGCGGCCGCAACGCCCATTTGTTCCCGCATGATGAAGACACCAAACAGGCCCACGCACCGTGACCCAGTTTACTCCCGGATTGATCATTGAAATTCTGCTCATCGTGCTGCTGCTTGCCACCGTGGGCTATTGCATGGTTTTGAATGCGCGCCTGTCGCGCCTGCGCTCCTCCCAGGATGACCTGCGGCAGATCATTACCGAACTGAGTGCGGCAACGCAGACCGCGGAAACCGCCATCAGGGGCCTCAAGACGACGACGGAGGAAGCCGATGCGCGGCTGTCGGACAAACTGCACAAGGCGCAGTTGCTGACGCGCCATCTGTCGTCGCTGACGGCGGACCGGGAGGACAGCCGGGTTGACGCGGTGCCGCCGCCGCCGACGCCGGCACCTGCGGTAACTGCCCAGCGGAAAGGGCAGCCCGATCCGGAAGCCTGGCGTCAGATCGCCATGGCAAGACTCAAACGGGCGGGCTGATGCAAATGCAGAACAGTTCCTCAATGCGGCTGCTGCCGGTGGTGATGCTCGCGATCGCCGCACTGATCGTGTTCAAGATCGCGGAACATACCCTCAGTCAGGACGCATTGACCGGTGGCGCTCTGGCGCAGGAGGCGGAAAGTCCGACCGACGAGGCCAACCCGGCGGCGGAGGAAGAAGTTCTCGATCCCGAAGCCACCGGAGAGTTTGAACGGGACAACGACGCGACCGGACAAGCCGAGGAGGGGCCCGATCACGAGTTCACAGCAGCGGAGCGGGAGGTGCTCGAAAGCCTTCTTGCACGGCGGAAGCAGCTTGAAGAGCGCGAGCGCGAGGTTCAGCTGCGTGAAAAGCTGCTCGAAGCGGCGGAGAAGCGTGTCGAGCAACGGATCACGGAGCTGAAAGACATCGAAGCCCGGATCGAACAGTCATTCGGCAAGCAGGAAGAAGAGCGCAAGGCGCAGCTGCAAAACCTGGTGGGCATGTACGAGAACATGAAGCCGAAAGAGGCCGCGCGCATATTCGACCGTCTCGACATGACAGTCCTTCTCGGCGTTGTGCAGCAGATGAAAACACGCAAGATGGCGCCCATCCTGGCGAGGATGAATGCGAGCGTCGCACAGCGCCTGACCGTCGAGCTTGCGAGGCTGGCGGCCATGCGTGCAGAGCAGTGAGCTGACCCGCTCGAAACCCCGGTAAACCCGCCCATGCGCGGGCATTCCTTAACAGCGTGTTAACCCCCCGCCGCTTAGGCTTTGCCGCAGTGAACTCGTTCACTGGAGGAGCCCGCTTGTCTGCCTTTCAGTGCACACTGAAAAGAGGCCTTTCGGCACTCTGTTCCGACACTGCGCCGGTCATGAGATCGCGGTGTGTGATGCTGTGCGCCTGCGTTTTCGCCTGGTGTGTCCTGTTCCTTCCCGCAACGCCAACGTCGGCGCAGGTGGTTACCGATCTGAGCGTAACCACGCAAGTCGACGGTTACGCGCGGATGATCATGACTTTTCCAAAACTGCCGAAGTACCATGTGAACGTTGTCAGCGGCGTGCTGGTCATTGAATTTGACACATCGATTGCAACCACCCTGGACGGCACCACCGTCAAATCTCCCGACTACATCATCATTGGTCGTATCGATCCCGACGGGAAGGCGCTGCGGTTTGCGCTCGCACAGAATGTGCGTGTCAACACGATGGAAGCGGGAGAGCAGCTGTTCATCGATCTTCTGCCGCAGGACTGGCAGGGCGTGGCCCCGGGACTTCCTCCAGAGGTCGTGGCGGAACTTGCCCGCCGCGCCGCCCATGTCGAAAAAGTCGCCGAAATGGAAGCCCGGCGCAAAGCGCTCGCAGCCAGCAAGTACAAACTGCGCATCCATGTGGGCCAGCAACCTACCTTCAGCCGGGTCGTGTTCGATTGGGGCACGAAGGTCGGTGTTAAACTTTCACGCAAGGGCGATGTGATCACGGTCGCCTTCGACCAACTGGCCAAGCCGCCGATGGGCCGCCTGAAATCCGATCCGCCGCGTTATCTCAAATCGGCTCGCGCCTATGTTGACGAGGACGGGTTGAAATTCGACCTGACGATCCATCGCGACAGCGACGTTCGCGGGTTCCGTGAGGAAAACACCTACGTTGTCGACATATCGGCACCGCCAGGTGCGGTGCATGACGACAACCAGCCGGTGACCATCACGATCGCCGACGAGACTGAGCAACCGGTGCAGCCGACAGAACTTATTGAGTTGAACCGTGACACGGTCGCGACGGAGCCCGAAACCGCAGTTGCCAATCCAGATCCGGACGCGGACGTTCCAAAGGAGTTCGAAATCCTGCCCGAGGCAGAGGCAACGGTTGCGACGGCGCCCCAGCCGGAGGCAAAGCCTGAGACAGAGGCAAAACCTGAGACCAAAAATACGGTTGTGACGCCGCCGCCCGAAGCCACACCGGTGGTCGACGCCAAGGTGGCGCAACCGCCGCAGTCCGAGGTGGAGGTCGAGCAGCCCGGTCCGAAAGAGGAACCCGAAGAGGTTCCCGAGGTGGTTGTCGGAGAGTTTTATCTCAATGCGGACGGTAATGATCTTGCGAGTGCGGATGAGGCACTCAACGGTCAGGAGACGAAGGAGCCTGAAACCGGTCAGCAACCATTGGCCGCGACCGTGGAGACCGCAGATGCGGCGGATCCCGGGACGCAGCCGCAAGTGACCGAAACGCCGGTCTTCGGCAAAGATCCGGAAGTGGAAAAACCGCAGACCGAGGAGGTTCTCCCTCCGGTCGCTTCTGAAACTCAATCCGAACCGGACGATGCGCCAAGCGAGCCGGTGGTTGTGAGCGCCGAACGGGATGGTACCGTATTGCGCGTAACTTTCCCGTTCGCCAAGCCCACGGCCGCGGCGGTGTTCCGGCGGGCAGACGTGCTCTGGCTGATATTTGAATCCAGCCGGGCGCTGGAATTGGACGCACTCGAGGATCGCGACAGCGATCACTTTACCAAGGTCAGACTCATGCAGTCCGGCGACACGCAGATCGTCCGCTTCAACCTGAGAAGCACGGCATTGTCTTCCGCCAGTGTCGAGGCCAATGCGTGGGTGTTGTCACTGGCCGATCTGGTGGTGACGCCTACTGCCCCTGTATCGCTGCGGCGCGGGTTGCGGTCGGATGGGCGCGCCAAGGTCACGGTGATGTTCAAGAACGCCTCGCAGGTACACCAGATCAAGGATCCGGATGTTGGCGACAAGCTCGCCGTGGTCACCGGGTTCGGACCGCAACGCGGATTGATCAAGTCGCAGCAGTTTGTTGAGTTTTCGGTTCTGAAGACATCGCATGGTCTGGCCGTGAAGCCTCTTGCCGACGACGTCCGGGTCCGACTGCGCGATGACGAGGTGCTCATCACGCGGACCAGCGGTCTCACCCTGTCATCGAGCCGCATCAGCGATCTCGGCGACACGCAGACCGGTGTGAGCGACAGCTCCCGGCTCGGTTTCATCGACTATGAACGGTGGTCGCCAGACGGCCCCGGCAAATTCATGTCCCGGATGAATCTGCTGGAAACCGCAATCGTGACCCTGGAGCCGTCGCAGACGCTGGGCCCACGGCTCGACCTGGTTCGCCTGTACCTGGCAAACGGCCTCGGCAGTGAGGCCATCGGCCAACTCGAACTGATCGAGGAGACGGATCCGGAACTGCACTCCGAACCAATGTTCGCCGCCTTGCGCGGCATCGCGCATGTGTTGATGCACCGGCCGCATGAGGCGCGGCAGGATCTCACAAGCTTCGCCCTCAAGGACGATCCGCACACGGCTTTGTGGCGCGGCATCATGGCGGTACAGGAAAACAGCTGGAACGAGGCTGTCGGAAACTTTCAAAGCGGTGAATATGCCATCAGCGAGTATCCTCCGGTCGAACAGGTCAGGTTCAGACTGGCGGCGATCCGCGCGGCGGTGGAGATCAACGATTTCGCGACCGCCGATTTCCATTACAAGCTGGTGCCGGACGTGGAGATGGGACGGGCCGCGAAGGCCGAGCTTCAGGTGCTGGAGGGTCGGGTGCTCGATGGCCTGGGCCGGTCGATCGAGGCCTTCGACGTCTATGAGCAGGCATTGAACAGCGGCGACCGCAAGGCTGAGGCCGAGGCGCTCTACCACTACGCGTTGCTCGGGCGACGTCTCGACAGGCTGGACCGCGCGCAATTGCAGGCCAAGCTCGAAACCCTTGCGGCCATCTGGCGGGGAGACGACCTTGAGCTTAATACGCTTCGCCGACTGGCCGGCTTTTATGTGGAAGCGGAAGACTTCCGGGCGGCATTGAAGGTGATGAAGGTCGCGGTGACCAACTATCCCAGGGCGGAGCTGTCGACCGAGATTCATGATGACATGACCGCTCTGTTCGAGAGCCTTTACCTGGACGGCAAGGCGGACGCGCTGAAACCGGTCGAAGCCCTCGCGCTTTACTATGAATATCGGGAGCTGACGCCGGTCGGACGGCGCGGCGATGAAATGATCCGCAAGCTCGCCGACCGGCTGATTTCGGTCGATCTGCTGGAGCAGGCGGTGGAGATCCTCGACCACCAGGTCGACAAGCGGCTGATCGGCGCGGCACGTGCCCAGGTGGCTGCCAAGCTGGCCATGGTGCACCTCATGAACCGCAAGCCGGGCAGGGCGCTCAATGCAATCCGGCGTACCCGTCAGGCCGTACTGCCGCAACACATCCAGTCGCAGCGGCGGCTGATCGAAGCACGGGCGCTGTCGGAGCTCGGCCGAACAGACGCCGCGGTCGGTCTCCTGGCGCATATCGATGGCGAGGATGCGCTGCGGCAAAGGGCCGAAGCCTACTGGGTCGGAAACCGCTGGCAAAAATCAGGCGAATCCTTCGAGCGCGTTCTGGGTGACGCGGCGAGCGGCGATGCGGCCCTGACGGCGCAGGAACGGATGGATGTCCTGCGTGCCGCGATTTCCTATGTTCTTGCCGATGACAATATCGGGCTTGACCGCCTGCGCACGAGGTTCGGTGCCAAGTTGACCGGAACACCCGACGAGAGTGCGTTCAAGGTGGTGACCCGGCCGGTCAACCGCAATTCGATTGCGTTCCGCAACCTGGCCAAGGAGATTGCCGGGATAGACACGCTTGAGACTTTCCTGAGGAGGTTCCGGGACACGTTCGACGCGGCATCGGTCGAAGCCGACAACACACTGTGACGCGCAGTGCGTTAACACCGCCAGCCGATCTCAGTCGACGCAGGGCCACTCTTTCGGCTGTTCCAGGCCATCGGGAATCTTGGTGCCGTCATCGCCGCAGGCGATGTCGAGCTGAGATTGGCTGAGGCCGACAACACCGGACAGATCGACACCCTCGACGCGCATCAGATAGGTGTAGGCGCCGCTGAGCTCGACGCCGTTCAGGCTGCTGCCGGCGAGGATCGCACGCGACAGATTGGCAAAGCGAAAGCTGGCGCCGTCCAGCTTGGTTTCTGACAGATTCACCCGTGAGAGTTCCGCCTTGCTGAAGTCGACACCGGTGAGATCGGCAGACACGAATGACGCTCTGTTCAGCTCCGCCTTGGTGAAAACGGCATTCATCGCCTTGGCGCCGTCGAATATGGCGCGCAGTCCCTGGACCTTGGTGAGGTCGGCGCCCTGAAGATCGGAATCGCGGAGACTGGTACGCGACAGATTCGCCCGGAACATATAGGCGGTGGCGAGTGTCGCTCCGCCAAGGTCGGTGGCACTCAGGTTGGCCCAGTCCAGCTTGCTCCTGGAAAGGTCGGTGCCGGACATGACCTTGCGAGACTTGTCGCAGTTTGACCATTGTACCTCCGGTGCCGGTGTGTCGCTGCAACTCGCCATGACGCCTGTGGAGGCAAACCCGAGACACACCGCTGCCACCGACATCCGGCAGACAAACCCTTTAAGTGACGAAGTCATTACGCACCGATCTTTCAACTCTGTTTCGTTGCATTTCGACACCGGTTCAGTGTCCTCGAACGCTGGCCCGCAGTTCGGTCCGTAGCAGATCATAGCGCCTGCTTGCAGGTCAAGTTTCAACTCTGCAAATGCCCCAGATTTCACCGGCCTAACCGCCGACAAAGCTCTTCACCAGGCTGCCCGTCACCAGAGCCCAGCCGTCGACAAGCACGAAGAACACAAGCTTGAACGGCAGCGAGATGATAATCGGAGGCAGCATCATCATACCCATGGACATGAGCACCGAGGCCACGACCATATCGATGACGATGAACGGCACGAAAAGAAGAAAGCCGATCTCGAATGCGCGCCTGAGCTCCGACACCATGAATGCCGGCACCAGCACCGTAAGCGGCACCGCAGCCGGTTCCTCCGGCTGTTCGGCCCTGGCGAGGTCGACGAACATCGTCAGATCCTTCTCGCGAACATGGCTCATCATGAACGTGTGGAACGGCTGGGAGGCGCGGTCGAAAGCTTCGCTGAGCTCAATTTCTTCGGCAACGAGAGGGGTGATGCCATTGTCATAGGCCTCGGTGAACACCGGAGCCATGACGAAGGCGGTCAAAAACAGGGCGAGCGAGATAATGACCGCATTGGGGGGCGACTGCTGGACGCCCATCGCGGTCCGTAGCAAAGACAGCACCACGACAATGCGGGTGAACGAGGTCACCATCACCAGGATCGACGGCGCCAGGCTGAGGATCGTGATGAGCGCAATGATCTGTACGGCGCGCTCGGTAACGCTGGTTCCGCCGCCCAGGTCGATTGAGATGTCCTGCGCAATTGCAGCGGTGCCGGCCGCAAGAAGACCTGCGGCGGCAACGATCAAGACTGCAATTGTGTGGAGTTTCTTGGTTGGAAAAGCCCGAATGGGCGTCATCTATCCTCCCCAGGGCGCACATTGAGATTGGCTGGCTCCCGAGTGGGGCCTTCCTGTGACACTTCCCTGGGTCTTTCCGGTGGCCGCATGCCATCGGGTGCGGCCCGATTGGCGACCTGGCGCTCTTGTGGGCCATGTGGGCCCGGCGCCGATGCCGGATCTTCACGTCCCCCTCTTCCGGGGGGATTGTAGTCGCTGCGCTCGGCGAAGCGGCGTTGCGCTTCGCGAAATCTTCCTTCAGACGGCGGCCAGGGCCGGGCCGGCGCGGCCGGGCGCGGCCCCTCTTCCGGCGGCCTGCGCGGCACCATGTCTGGACGTGGATCGGGGTCCCCGGCCTCGGCGGCCGGCTGCTCGGCGGGTTCCGCCGGTCCCTGTGGTTCAGGCCTTTGCGGTTCCGCTCTTTGTGGTTCCGGTTCTGCAGCACCGGGTGCGTCGGACGGTGCATCCAATTGCGCCGCGGCCGGCTCTTCGACCGGTGCCGGATGCGGGGGTTCGATCACGGGTGGCGGAGCCGGTTCCATCGCCTGGGCCACCATCGGTTCGGGCTCCATTGGCTCGGTCTCGCGTGGGGGCGGGGGCGGGGCCGCCGGCTGCACCAGCTTCGGTTCCGTCGGCGCAGGATCGGCTGTAACCGCGGCCTGCGCTCCAGGCCTGAGGCCGAGATCCGGCCCTCCGGTACCGCGGTCGTTCGCCGTCGCGCTCAGGGTCGGCTCGCTCTTGGTGATGTTTGTTTCAACGACCACATCCTGCGGACCGCCGATCATGACGAGATGCTCAATCGCGTCCCTGCGAATCAAAACAAGCCGCCGGCTTCTGTCGACCACGGCAGCCTCGACAATGCCGAGTCGGCTGCCGCGTCTGCCTTTGCCGCCGCCAACGCCGATCCTCTGAATTATCCAAAACAGAATAAAAATGAGTATCAGAACGATCAGCAGCGCCAAGCCGTACGTCCAGTATTGATCCAGTTCCAAGTCCATTGGCCTCGTCCTACTTCTGCCGCTGCCGTCAATCGTGGCGCACTAGGCACAATTTGCCCACCCGATGCCTAACGAATGGTTAACTCCCGCAGAATCCCGGGATTTTCGTAGTTAACACAATCTTACCAGAGTTAAGGAACTTTTTACCATTAATTCAGCACACTGCGAATGACGCTGGATGGCGGGACGACCTGTGCCGAATGGCCCCTAGAAGGGGGCGGTCGGCGCGCTTCGGATTTGGAGGCGGTATGTCTGTGACCGATTTGCCAGTGTTGGATGCATTGCGCACGAAAATGAAGTGGCATCAGGCGCGCCAGAGGGTTCTGGCGGAGAATGTCGCAAACGCGGATACCCCGGGTTTCGAGGCGCGCGAGCTGAAATCCCTCAAATTTCAGACCATGGTCAAAACGGCCGACGTCTCTGGCGCGGACCTGCACGTCACCAATGTCCGGCATATTTCCGAGACGCAAAGCGGCTCGGAGAACGCCGATTTCCGCCGGGAAAAAGACAGCGACTTCGACACCACGCCTTCGGGGAACTCGGTGGTGCTCGAAGAGCAGATGATGAAAGTCGCCCAGAACCAGATGGATTATCAGGCGGCGACAACGCTCTATTCAAAATCGATCGGCCTGTTGCGCATGGCCCTCGGCAAGAACCAGGGCTAGCTTCGAAAGGTAGTGTGAAATGGACCTAATGAAATCCCTGATGATCGCGGCTTCCGGGCTCAAGGCACAGAGCGGGCGCATGCGGATCATTGCAGAGAACCTGGCCAATTCGGGGTCGACCGCGACATCGCCCGACGGTGATCCCTACAGGCGCAAGCAGGTGACGTTTGAAAACGTCTACAACCGCGAACTGGGTGCGCACACGGTGAAGACCGGTCGAATCACCCTGGATCAAACCGACTTCGGAACCCGGCATGACCCGGGCCACCCGGCGGCGGACGAACGCGGCTATGTGAAAACGCCAAACGTCAATTCTCTGGTCGAGATGATGGACATGAAGCAGGCGCAGCGAAGTTACGAGGCCAACCTCAATGTGGTGCGCTCGGCGCGCGGAATGGCCATGCGCACGCTCGAAATTCTGCGCGCCTGAGCGCGACGGGCTGACAGGAAAGGGACGACATGACAATTGCCGCATCCGCCGCCGCCCAGGCCTATGCCGCGGCCGCACAATCGGCGACGCCGACCGTAAAGGCAACGCCGATCAGTGCGGCCACGCCTGAGGCTGGTTTCGGCGACCTCCTGAAGGAGGCGATGGAGTCGGTCACCGCGACAGGGAAAACCGCCGATGAGACGGCACTGGCGCAGACCGCGGGCAAGGCCGACATGGTGGACGTGGTTACCGCGGTGACTGAGACCGAGCTGGCTGTCCAAACGCTGGTCAGTGTGCGTGATCGCGTGATTTCCGCCTATCAGGAAGTCATGCGGATGCCGATCTAACCGGCGTCGCGGGGAGGGCTGGGGATGACAGGCGCGGAAGTTCTTGACGTTGCACGAGAGGGGATATGGACCCTGCTCAAGGTTGCGGGCCCCTTGATGCTGGCGGGCCTCGGCATCGGCGTTGCCATCGCGCTGGTTCAGGCGCTGACGCAGATTCAGGAAATGACGCTGGTGTTCGTGCCGAAAATCATTGTCATCTTTTTGACCCTGCTGGTCATGCTGCCGTTCATGGCGCAGGTGCTGGAGGCCTACATGATGCTGATCATGAGCCATGTGGCACTCGGGTGAGGGCCGCGTCCGTTACGTTTCCGTTACGGTCGTTGGCGGATAACCCATGACGATCACCTTTTCCGCCCAGACCGCATTTGTCTTTTTCCTGATCTTCGCGCGAATGGGGTCGATGATCATGGCGATGCCGGCATTCGGCGACGGCCATGTTCCCGCCCGGATGCGACTGATCTTCGCGCTGGCTCTCACATTCGTCATGTTGCCGCTGGTGCGCGAAGCCTACGGCACGATCCCCAGCACTATCGGCGCCCTCATGGTGGCCATGCTGTCGGAAATCATCATCGGCGTGTTTCTGGGGCTGTCGGCCCGCATGCTGACCGCCGCGATTCAGATTGCCGGCACGGTCATCGCTTTTCAGTCCGGCCTCGCCTTTGCCCAGAATGTCGATCCCACGCAAGGCACGCAAAGCGCCATCATCGGCACTTTTCTGGCGCTGCTGGCGACAACGCTTATCTTCTCTTTGGACCTGCACTTCCTGCTGCTGGCGGCGGTCCGCGACAGCTACGACCTGTTCCGGCCGGGGCTGGCGCTCCCGTTCGGCGATTTCGGCCAACTGGCCGTGCATATCATTTCGGGAACGTTCCGGGTCGGCATCCAGCTGGCCGCGCCGTTCCTCGTGTTCGGGCTTGTCTTCTATATGGGGCTGGGTGTGCTGTCGCGCCTGATGCCGCAGTTGCAGGTGTTCTTTCTGGCGATGCCGGCGAACATCCTGTTCGGCTTTATGCTTCTGGCGCTGCTCCTGTCGTCGATGATGCTCTGGTATCTCGACTTTTTCGAACAAAGCATGATGCGTTTCCTAAACTAGCGGGCGGCACACTGTGGCTGAAGACCAAACAGAAGAGTCAGAAAAGACCGAGGAACCGACCCACAAGCGGCTCGAGGACGCTCACAAGAAGGGCGATGTGCCCAAGAGCCAGGAGGTCAATACCTGGTTCGTGATTATCGGCGCGACGCTCCTGATCGTCATCTTTGCCGACGGGATGGCGCGCGACCTGACCGGTATCTTTCAGGGTTTCCTGTCGCAGATCCATCTGATCCAGATGGACGGCGAAAGTGTCCGGCTGATGTGGAGCGAGACCAACGCCATGATGTTTGGCGCGCTCGCGATACCGTTCCTGATGCTGATGCTGTTTGCGCTGGCCGGCAATCTGGTCCAGCACAAGCCTCTTCTCTCAGGCGAACAGCTCAAGCCGAAGCTCTCCAAAATCTCCCTGTTCGCCGGCTGGAAGCGCCTGTTCTCGGCAACCAGTCTTGTCAATTTCGCCAAGGGCATCGCCAAGTTCGTCATCGTCGGGGCCGTCATGTTCTTCATCGCCTGGCCCGAGCGCGACCGGCTTGAGGTGATGATGACGTCCGATGTCGGCATGCTCTTGATGACGGTGAAGGAAATGTCGATCAAGCTGCTCGGCGGTGTGGTCGCGATCCTCACCGTGATTGCCGGGCTGGATTTCATGTTTCAGCGCCAGAAGTGGCAGCAGAAGCAGCGCATGAGCATGAAGGAGATCCGCGACGAGCACAAACAGATGGAAGGCGACCCGACGGTCAAGGCCAAACTCCGGCAGCTGCGTATCGAACGCGGCCGCAAGCGCATGATGTCTGCCGTGCCCGAGGCCACCGTGGTGATCACCAACCCGACCCACTTCGCGGTGGCGTTGAAGTACGAACCGGGCATGTCGGCGCCGATCTGCATCGCCAAGGGCATCGACACTCTGGCGTTGAAGATCAGGGAAATCGCCGAAGCGCATGACATTCCGATTGTCGAGAACCCGCCGCTGGCCCGCGGCCTTCACGACACGGTCGAAATCGAGGATACAATCCCCGAACAGCACTACAAGGCGGTGGCCCAGGTTATCAGCTATGTCATGAAGCTGCGCAAGCGCATGGGGCCGGGGCGTCGGCACGGGACGTAACGCATTAAATCGAGTATGTTTTCCATTCGAATCAGGTGCGTTGCGGATCGGCCGGCAATTTTGATGGGAACTCACACGTGAGCGTGGACCACGACCGTATTGACCTGGTGCAGGGCAGGAGCGCCCAGCGCGGCAACCTGGCGCTCGCCATCTTCCTGGCCGTGCTGCTGGCGGTCACCGCGGGCGCTTTTGCCTATTCGGCGCGCGAGCTGTCGGCTGCCTGGGTGCTGGTGCTTCTCGGGTTTTTTGCGACACTCGGACTGATCGCCCTGTTCGGCATCGTTGCCGGCTTTGTCCAGGTCGGCTGGCGCCGCCGGGAAGACGCGTTCTTCGAGGCCATGTTCGATACCGTCCCTGACGCCTGCGCGGTGACGGATACCCGCGGACGGGTGATTTTCGCCAATGAGGGCTACCGTGTCTTCGCGGGCGATCCTAACGCGAAGCGGCTGCAGAACATCGACACCCTCTATGCCGGCTATCCGGCCATCGCCGACAATATCTACCGGCTGTCCCAGGCCATGCGCGAGGGCAAGGCGGCGCAGGAGGAACTGCGGCTGATGGAAGGCAGTTCGGCGCCGGGCGCCCGTGAAGGCGAAACCTCCTGGATCAAGATTTCCGTGGCGCCGATCGAACCGGCTGGCGGGCGTTCGTGCTCGTTGTGGCTGGTGCATGACGTGACCGGTGAACGGCTCGAGCAGGAACGGGCGTTCCAGCAGCTGCAGCACATCATCGATTATCTCGATCATTCGCCGGCTGGCTTCTTCTCCTCGGACGCCGACGGGCATATTCAGTACATCAACGCGACGCTGGCGGACTGGCTTGGACTTGACCTGACGAAGACCACCGGCGGCGTCCTGAAGCTTTCCGACATTGTGCGCGAGGACGGCGCCCGGGTGATGAGCTCTCTCGAGCCGGTTCCCGGCGGCGCCAAGGTGGAATCCTTCGATATCGATTTCGTGTCGGCGGAGGGCAAGGTGGTTCCGGCCCGGGTGCTGCATCGGGTGTCCTTTGACGCCCAGGGACAGCCAGGCGCGTCGCGCTCCCTGGTGCTCGACCGCTCGCCCGGCTCCGATGCCGCCGAAACCGTGCAGACGGCGGAGGTGCGCCTTGCGCGGTTCTTCAAGAACGCGCCAATCGGTATCGCGATCCTTGCCACCGACGGCACCATCCGCAACGCCAACGGGGCCTTTGCCCGCGCTATCGGCCACGCGTCGGCGCGTGGCAAGCCGATGATCGACCTGATCAACGAGAACGCCCGGCACGACGTCAAGAAGGCGATGGAGGCGGCCTGGGAAGGCCATGTCGGCGTGCCGCCGGTCGAGGTCGTGTTCGCCGAGGACGGCTCGCGCTCGGGGCAGTTCTATGTCAGCCGCATCGAGGACGAGGGAGACGAGGGGCCGGGGCTCATTGTCTATGCCATCGACACGACGACGCACCGCGCGCTCGAGCTGCAGTTCACCCAGAGCCAGAAGATGAACGCGGTGGGCCAGCTGGCCGGTGGCGTGGCGCATGACTTCAACAATGTGCTGACCGCGGTCATTGGTTTTTCCGATCTCCTGCTGGCGCGCCACCGCCCCACCGACCCGTCCTTCCAGGACATCATGAACATCAAGCAGAACGCCAACCGTGCGGCCAATCTGGTGCGCCAGCTGCTTGCTTTCTCGCGGCGCCAGACCCTGCGTCCCGAAGTCATGTCGATGACCGATGTGCTGGCCGATCTGGGCAATCTGCTGGGACGGTTGCTGGGCGAGAAGATCGAGCTCAAGATCGTGCACGGGCGCGAGTTGTGGAAGGTCAAGGTCGACCTCAACCAGTTCGAGCAGGTGGTGATCAACCTGGCGGTCAACGCCCGCGATGCGATGGCGGACGGCGGGGCCTTGAGCGTGCGCACCGCCAACGTGACGGCGGAGGAAGCGCGCAAAGCCCATCCCAATGTGATGCCGGAAGCCGAATACGTGCTGTGCGAGATTGCCGACACCGGAACCGGCATGTCGAAGGAGCTGCTTGAAAAGATCTACGAGCCGTTCTTCACCACCAAGGAGGTGGGCAAGGGTACCGGGCTTGGCCTGTCGACGGTCTACGGCATCATCAAGCAGACCGGTGGCTACATCTTCGCCGACTCCGAAATCGGCAAGGGCACGACGTTTTCCATCTATCTGCCGCGCCACATGGAAGAGGCCGGAGCGGAGAAGGCCGAGAAGAAGGCCGATGACAAGGCCGAGGCGAAGCCCGCCGATCTCACCGGCAAGGGCACGGTGCTGCTCGTCGAGGACGAAGAGGCGGTGAGGGCCTTTGCATCACGCGCCCTGACATCGCGCGGCTACACGGTGCTGGTGGCTGATTCGGGCGAGAGCGCGCTGAAAGTGATCGAA
>JAJFHL010000087.1 GCA_021775615.1 Hyphomicrobiales bacterium | reverse complement strand
GGTGCGCGTGCGGATGTCGGCCCCGCGTGCCGCCGCGTCGACCGCGTTCAGCACCACGAGGCGGGCGTCGTCGACCCAGCAGTCGGAATACTCAAAGCCCCGCGCATACTGCGTCTGCAGCGGCGCGCCTTCCGGGCGATTCGCCAGCTTCAGCGATGTGCTGGCCGGCAGCCGGCGGCGGCCGCCGATGTGGTCATAGAGGAACAGCCCGAGCCGGATCAGCCAGGCCGGGCGCAGGCCGGAATGGTGCGGCAGAACGAACCGCATCGGCCAGATGATGTGCGGCGCCATGGCGAGCAGCACTTCGCGCTCCTGCAGAGCTTCGCGCACCAGGGAGAACTCATAATGCTCAAGATAGCGCAGGCCCCCGTGGATCAGCTTCGTGGAGGACGACGAGGTGGCGCCCGCAAGATCGTCCTTTTCGACCAGCAATACGGAAAGCCCGCGGCCCGCCGCGTCGCGCGCGATGCCGCAGCCATTGATCCCGCCACCGATGACCGCAATGTCATACACGCCGTGTGCTTCTTTCGTGCGCCCGAATGCTCGCCTCACTTATGCATTATGTGTGCGGGCAATGACAGTTTCCAGTCCCGACTGATCAGGTTGAGATTGGCCGGGCGGCCTACGGATTCAGATCGTTTGACGGCAACAGTTGCCGCAGCGCCGCCAGCTTGGCTGAGGAGTAGTCGGAGCGCCAGACGAGCAGGGTCTTGATTGCGGCGAATTTGCCGTTGAGCGGGTGACGTTGCATTGCGCCCCGGGACGCAACCACATCGAGCACCGATTGCGGTATCACCGCATAACCGGTGCCGGCGGCGACACAGGCGAGGATGGCGAGATAAGAGCCGACGGACAGGATCGTGCCGGGGACAATGCCGGCGTCCAGGATCCAGTCCTCCAGATAGCGTCGGTAGGCGCAGCCGGCCTCGAAGGCGATCACCGTCCTGCCGCTGATCGCTTCGGGCCGGTCGAGCGGCGGAAAGGATGCGGGCGCCACCAGAACCAGCTTCTCTTCGAACACCGGCGCCGTGCTGAGGCCGTCGACCGCGACCGGCTCGGCGATGAACGCGGCCTCCACATCATGTCCGAGCAGCCGGTCGATGAGCCCGCTGGCGGTGTCGGTCGCAATCTCGATCCGCACGTCCGGGTGTTGCTTGTGATAGCGCGACAGGATCTTCGGCAACCGCGCGGCTGCCGTACTTTCCATTGTGCCGATCCGAAAGGACCCGCGTGGTTTGCCCTCGTTCAGCGCTTCGGAGGCCTCCATTGACAGCTGGAGAAGCCGTTCGGCATAGGCCAGCAGCACGGTGCCGTCTTCGGTGAGCGTCAGTCCCCTGTGTTCGCGCACGAACAGCGCCTTCTCCAGATGCTGTTCGAGCTGCTTGATGCGGGTCGAAACGTTGGACTGCACCCGGTTCAGTTTTTGCGCCGCCCGCGAGACGCTGCCTTCGAGGGCGACGGCGCGAAAAATCTCCAGGGCGCGCAGGTCGAGACTTTGCATTTACATCTCATTTCAAGATATTAAACTTCATTATAATTCATTTTTTCGAAAGTGTCTTGTCGACTATCTTGATCCTGATCCGAAATGCCGTGTGCCGACCGAGGAGGTGCATCTGATGCCATTGCAAAGATCCGGCATCCGCGTGGCGTTGGCCGGCGCGGCTGCGCTGGCCCTCGCCATGGGGATCGGCCGCTTTGTGTTCACGCCGCTGCTGCCGATGATGCGCGCCGACGGCCTGCTGACCGTTTCCGAAGGCGGCCTCCTGGCCTCGGCGCATTTCCTGGGCTACCTCATGGGTGCGGTATCGGCGGCCTGGATCACCATTTCGCCGCGCGGCCTGATGCGCTTCGCGCTCATCGCGATTGCCGGCGCCACATTCGCCATGGGTCTGGACCCGAGCCCATACATTTGGCTCGCTCTGCGCTGGCTTGCCGGCCTGTGCAGCGCCTGGGTGCTGGTCCTGGCCGGCAATCACTATGTGAAGTACCTCGCGAGTGGTGGCCATGGAGAGCTTCAAAGCTGGCTGTTTGCCGGCGTCGGCGCGGGTATAATCATCGCCGGGCTGGGCGCCCTCGCCCTTACGGTCGGTGGGGCCGGCAGCGCCGTGGCCTGGCAGATCTTTGGCACGGGCTCCCTTGGTGTCGCGGCGCTCCTGTGCTGGACCATGGGCCCGGAACTGCCCGGCCGCCAGGAGCGGACAGTCACCCGCGGATCCCGCGCCGCGCCGCTCGACTGGACCGCGATCACCGCCTACGGCGCGGCCGGCCTCGGATACATCATTCCGGCCACCTATCTTCCTGTCATGGCCCGCGAAACCGTGTCGTCGCCATGGATATACGGTTCCATATGGCCGGTGTTCGGCGTCGCTGCCTTCGTCTCCACCCTGCTGGCCGCAAGGTTTCACCGCCGCTGGTCCAACCGCGCGGTTTGGAGCGTCAGCCAACTGGTGATGGCCGCGGGTCTTTTGCTGACGGCGTTTCATCCGCATATCGTTTCCTTCGCCATCGCCGGGCTTTGCGTCGGCGGAACCTTCATGATCATCACCATGGCGGGCATAAGGGAAGCACACCGCATTTCTCCAGCCGACACGGTTGCGACCCATATCGCGGCGCTGACGGCGGCCTTCGCCACCGGGCAGATGATCGGGCCTGGTCTTGCCGGGGTGCTGTATGATCTGAGCGGAGATTTCGCCGGAGCCTTGGTGTTGACCGGCGTCATTCTGGCCGCGACATCAGTCCTGCTTGTGATGCGCCCGGTGCGCGGTAAGATCGAGGAGACATGAAGCGGGCCCCGTGGGAGACCGCTTGGCGGTATCTCACGGAAGGACCACATCATGCTTGAGCTCTACTTCGCCTCCGACACCTGCGCGCTCGCCTCGATGATCGCGCTTGAGGAGGCGGGCGCATCCTATGAGACCCATAAGATCGACTTTGCCGCAGCAACCCAGAAGGCGCCCGAATTTCTTGCGGTCAATCCCAAGGGGAGGGTGCCTGCACTGGTGACCGCCGATGGCGTGTTGACGGAAACCCCCGCCATTCTGGTTTACATCGCTCAGACTTTTCCCGACGCCGGACTGGCCCCGGTCGACGATCCTTTTCGTCTGGCAAAGGTCCAGGAGTTCAACAGCTTCATCTGCTCGACCCTGCATGTCGCCCATGCCCACCGCATGCGCGGCTATCGCTGGGCCGACGACCCGGCGGCAATCGCGGAAATGCAACGCAAGGCGCCCGACGCCGTTGCGGAAAATTACGGTCTGATCGAGACCTCGATGCTGCGTGGCCCGTGGGTGATGGGCGACGAGTACACCTTATGCGATGGCTACCTGTTCACCCTGTCGCGCTGGCTGGAGGACGATCATGTCGATCCGGGCCGTTTCCCGAAGGTCAGTGCGCATCGCAAGCGGGTGCGCCAGCGGCACCAGGTGATAAGGGCTCTGGAGCGCGAATGGGCGTGAACACCGCGCGGCCGGATCACGCCACCCAGAAGGCCTTCTCGAGGTCTTCGAACTCCGATGCTCTGCCTTCGTATTTGTTGCGGCCGAGTTCCAGAACATAGACGTAATCGGCGATCTTGAGGGCGTGGCGGATTTCCTGGTCGACCAGGAGAATGGTGATGTCGTCGCGCTCGGTGAGAGCGGTGAGCATGCCGTAGACCTCGTCCGACAGCATCTTGGAGAGGCCGGCGGTCGGCTCGTCGACAAGCAGCACCTTGGGGTCGGCCATCAGGGTGCGGCCGATCTCGACCATGCGCTGCTGGCCGCCGGAAAGCTCGCCGGTGATCTGCTTGCGCTTTTCTTTGAGGACCGGGAAGCGCTCGTAATTGGCCTCGATCTTGTCGCGCACCTGTTTCTTGTCGCGCCGGAAGGTCCAGCCGCCAAGCTCGAGGTTTTCTTCGACGCTCATGTCCTTGAACACGCCCGGCTGCTGCGGGATATAGGCGAGGCCCTTGAGGATCCGCTCGTAGGTCGGCACGTTCAGTATGCTCTCGCCGTGCAGCAGAATGTCGCCCGCGTTGGGCCTGAGAAAGCCGAAGGCGGCGCGCAGGGCGGTCGACTTGCCAACCCCGTTGGCGCCCAGCACCGCGGTGATCTGGTTGCGCTGCACGTGGATGTCGAGGCCCTGCAGGATGTTGAGGTCCTTGTAGTAGCCGACATAGAGATCGCGCATCTCCAGGACGACGTCGGTGTGATAGTCCGCCTTCATGACTGTGTTTCCGTCGCCGGCTCGGGCTCTTCTTCATCTTCGTCGGACCCGAGATAGGCTTCGATCACCGCCGGGTCGTGCTTGACCACCTCAGGCTCGCCGTCGGCGATCAGGTCGCCGTAGTTGAGGACCAGAAGCCGTTGGGAAAGGCTGAAGATCGAATCCATCTGGTGCGAGATGATGATGATGGCTTTGCCTTCGTCGTTCACCCGCCGGATGTATTCGTGGATGATGTCCATCAGCCGGGGGTGAACGCCGGCAAACGGCTCGTCGAGAATGACGATATCGGGATCGAGCATTAAAAGCCGGCCCAGCTCCAGCAGCTTTTGCTGCCCGCCAGACAGCGCCTGCGCGAATTCATTGCGCAGGTGGTCCATGGTCAGGAACTCGAGCACCGACATGGCCTTGTCGTGGATTGCCGGTTTCGAATCCGGCCGGCCCATGGCAAGCGCCGGCACGTAGAGGTTTTCCAGCACCGTCATGCGCCGGAACGACCGGGTCACCTGAAAGGTGCGGCCGAGCCCGGCCAGCGCCACCTGGTAGGGCTCCAGCTGATCGATGCGCGTATCGTTGAGATAAACGGTCCCGCTGTTCGGCTTGATGGCGCCGTCGAGAATGTTGGTGAGGGTTGTCTTGCCGGCGCCGTTCGGGCCGATGAGCCCGATCAGCTCGGGCCCGTTGATCTCAAAGTTGACCCCTTTGAGAACATGCAGGCCGCCGAACTTCTTGTGCAGATCCTTGACCACGAGCTTGATCATTTCGCGGCCTCGCTTTCATCGGCCGGCTGGGCCCGGTGGGCGACGGTCTCCCCGCCGACATGGCCGCGGGTGAAGTACTCGATCACCGGCGTAATCAGGCCGTTGCGGGTGAACCGCAGCGTCAGCATCAAGATGATGCCGAAGATCACCAGACGCCAGATCGTCATATCGACGGTGATACCGCCAATGTCGAAACTGTTGCGCAGCATCTCAAGCACGAACTCGATGATGATCGCGCCGATCGCCGCGGCGACGAAATTCTCCACCCCGCCGATCACCGCCATGGCGACCACGAGGCTCATCTGCAGAAGGAACAGATTGTTCGGCGTGATGATGCCGATGTAGTGCGCCTGCACCGCGCCGGCTGAAGCCGCCATCATTGTCGTGATGACGAACACCAGGACCTTGTATCGCGTGGTGTTCACGCCGAGCGCGGCCGCCGCATCCTGGTCTTCGCGCAGGGCGCGCACGAACAGGCCGAATTTCGACTTCGCCAGCCAGGTAAGAATCGCCAGGCAGAGCAGCAAAAGCGCGAGCATCGCGAAATAGGGGGGGATCTTGTCGGTGCTCGAAAAGGTGCGGCCGAAGACGGTGATGCCATCCTGGAATAGTTTCGGCAGCTCAATGCCCGCCTGGCCTCTGGTGATGTTGATCTCGGCGGAGATCGTAGCGCGCAGGATTTCCGCGAAACCAAGTGTAAAGAGCGCCAGGTAGGCCGCTCTCAGGCGCAGCACCAGGAGGCCGATCAGGAGGCCGAAGACCCCGCCCATGATGGTGCCGAGAACGATCCCCAGCCACACCGGCATGGGTGTCACCTCATAGGCGCCGCCCCACACCGCGAGCGCCTGGCTCAGGCAGTCCTGCGTGAGCGTGGTGGAGGTCACACCGATTGGATTAACGATCACCAGCCAGGTGTCGCCGAACTGGAACTCGGTGCAGACATTTGTCGCCTGCGGCGAGAGATAGAAATAGTGGCAGAACAGCGCCGTCGTATAGGCGCCGATCCCCATGAAACCCATATGGCCGAAGGAGAACTGCCCGGCATAGCCCGCCAGCATCGACCAGCTCGACGCGAGGATCGCGTAGAAGAAGGCGATGATGAAGATGTGCATGATGTAATCGTAGTCGTTCGCCGAATAGACGAACGGGAACAGCGCGAGAAACGCGATGAGTGCCAAGCCGGCATAATAGGGAACCTGCCGCCGCATCAGAATTTACCGTGTGTCCCGCTGGCGAACCGGCGGCCGAACAGGCCGGTCGGCCGCAGCAGCAGCGTCAGGGTCAGCACGACCATTCCATAGGCGGGAATATAGGACGCCGCCTTCTGCGGATTGGGAATGCACCCGGTTCCGGCCGCCTCCACCAGCCCGACGATGATGCCACCGAAAAAGGCGCCCGGAAGTGAGCCCAGACCGCCCAGCACGACAATGACGAAGGAGCGCATCGCCGGAATGTTGCCGACCTGGGGCAGCCACGAGAAGGCCTGCACCAGGAGCGAGCCGGCAAGCGCCGCGATCATGCCGCCAAGCGCGAAGGCCAGCATGTTCATGCGGTCGGGATTGATACCGGCGATGGCGGCGGCTTCGCGGTCGAGGCTCACCGCGCGCAGGGCCTTGCCGGTCCACGTGCGGTGCAGGAAGTAAAGCAGCGACAACAGCACCAATATGCAGACAACGGCAGCCACGAAACGCGGATTGGAAATCGAGATGGTGTCGAAGAGCGTAAGGTTGCCGCGGCTGGTCTTGAGCAGCCAGGCATCGTCGGCTGACGGCAGGCGAAGGCGCGGAAAATCGAAGAAACGCCGGGCCTTGACCGGATTGGCGCCGGCCAGCGCCTGCACGAAGTACTGAATGGTGAACGCCAGGCCGAAGGTGACCAGAATGCCGTACTCGACCGGCCGGTCGATCTTGCCCTTGTACATCGGCGTCAGGAACATGCGTTCGAACACGGCGCCCACAAGGAAGGCGATGGAGCAGGAGCCCAGCACGCCGATCAACGGGCTGACGCCTGGGAACCAGACGACGGTGATGTAATAGACCAGCATGCCGCCGACCATGTAGAACTCGCCATGGGCAAACGAGACGACGCCGAGGATCGAGAAAATCAGCGTCAGGCCGAGCGCCATGAAGCCGTAGATGATGCCGATGATGATGCCGTTGGTGATCTGCGAGGCGACGAACGAACCGTTCGAAACGCAGTTGTTGCTGGGGTCGGCAAACGCAAACGCCGCCGCGATCAGCGTTACGGCGCCGATCGCCGGCAGCACGATCAGGAGTTTGGTGAGTTCGGGCGTGCGCATCCACAGAGGCACAAGGCCCACCGGGCCGGCCGCCGCGCCCATCATTGCGCCGACGAAGGTCGCGTTGGACGTATCGAGATCGCGCTTGAGATAACTGCGCCGTGTGATGATGCTGCCCAGCACCGCCCACACGATCATCCAGGAAATCACCCCCCAGAAAATGCCCGGAGTTTCCACGAGCCTCCCTCTCCCCTTGGATCACGATCGACTTAGGTGGTTGTACCTAAGCCGGTAAAACGTGTTCGATTCCAATATTCTAGAGAGGAATCAGACCGAAAGCCGCTGTCCACTTTTCCTGATCCCGCTCTGGCTGCGCACTCCACCCAAGCGCGTGCCCGTAATACCAGCCGGCGGCGCTGAACTCAAAGCGCCGCCGGCAAACAGTGTCTGTTGCCGTCCAGGGCCTACTTCTTGACGATCACCGGATCGCCGGTCTTGTAAGCGTCGGGAAACACGATCGGCGAGTTGACCGAGCTTTGACCTTCTTCCTGGTACTGGATCACGGTCAGGGCCGGATCGGGCCACTGGTGCCACCACTCATCGCCCTTGCTGTCGGCGCTCGGGTCCTTCTTGGTGCCGTAGGGGAAGTAAATCCGCCCCAGCGTGCCGTCATGATCGATGTTTTCCAGCGCCGCCACGATCTTGTCGCCGTCGGTGGAGCCGGCTTCGTTGATCGCCTGGGCCAGGATCGCGATGGAGTCATAGGCTTCCATGGCATAGCTTTCGACCGCGTCCTTGCCGGTCCGCTCCTTGTAGACCTTGGCGAATGCCTTGGCCTTGTCGTTAAAGAGGTTTTCGGGAACGCCGATACGCTGCACGAAGGCATAGTTGCCGTCCGGCACGTTTTCCCAGTAGGCCTTCGATTCGAGCGACACCTGGCCGGCGTGGAAAATAATATCCTGCGGTCCGATGCCCGCGTCGGCGGCCTGCTGGGTGAAGTTGTAACCCGCTTCACCGGTCGCCAGGACGATGATCATGTCCGGATTCCCGGCCTTGATCCGCTCGACAATGCCGGCATAGTCCTGGGTGCCGATGTCGACGGAGAAGGTGACCACTTCGATGTTGCCTGAATTCAGACCCTTGGTGGTCTCTTCAGCCGCCGGAATGCCGTAGTCGGTGTTCTCGGTCAGGATGGCGACCTTTTTGACCGGCAGCTCAAGGGCGTGCTTCCAGATGGTCGAGGAGGCCCACGAGCTCAAAGGCGCGATGCGGAAGATGTATTTCTGCTTGTCGCCGGTGATCGTGTCGTTCCAGGTCTCGGCAAAGACCACGGGGATGCCGCGCGAGTCGGCCACGTCCTTGGAGGCGACGCCGACGGAACTGTGATAGCCGCCGCCCACGGCGACAACACCGTCTTGCGTGATCAGCTTCTCCATGATCGCCACGGCCTTTTCAGGCAGGCCTTCGGAATCGGCAATCACCACCTTGAGGTCGCATTTCAGAATGCCACCGGCCCGGTTGATGTCTTCTTCGGCGATCAGCATGGCGTCGCGCATCGCTTCGCCGCCGACCACCGTGCCCGGCGCCGAGAGCGGCGCAATGCCGCCGATCTTGATCTCGCAGTCGGCGGCGTTTGCGCCGGTCGACAGCGCTGAGAGGCCGAGCACGGCTGCGGCCAATAACAATCCGGTCTTTTTCATTTGAATCCTCCCGATTCGAAGGCCTTTTGGCCCTCTCATTATCTGGAGTTCGCGATCAGCGCAGGTCCCGCCACCGAAAACTCACGGCCCGCACCTTAGGCCAAATTCATACGACCTGCCAGTTGCGATCGGGAACGCGCTGATGCAGATCTATGCTACAACAGCATCAGTATGAGTCACATGATGGCAACGGGTCATTGGTGACATTTTGTGGGAAGCGCATCGTGGATGAACGATTCCGCCAGAACCTGGCCTACCTGTGCAGCTATTTTCCTTCCGTATCGGAAGTCTGCCGGCGTATCGGCATAAACCGCGGTCAATTCAATAAATATCTCAGCGGTGCGGTGTTTCCGCGGCGGCACAACATGCGCACGATTTGCGATTTTTTCGGTGTCGAGGAGTACGAACTCCTCATGCCTGCCGATCAGTTTCGCGAACTGGTTCGATACCGGCCCAGGATCTCCGTCGATGCGAACTCGCAAGAGGGCGAGTTGATCCGCTCCATCAGGACGTTGCAGTCAATCTCCAACCAGTACGAGCTCAGCCATTACTCCGGATTCTATTTTGAGTATTACCACTCGATGTCGTTTCCCGGAAACATCCTGAAAACGCTGGTGCACCTTGAACACAGGGATGGTGTTGCATTCTACGACCGGTTCGAACGCCTCGCGCCGGTCACCTCCTCGCGCCGCGGTGCCCGGTGCCACTATCGCGGCCATGCAATGTTCCTGAAGGACCGGATTTTTCTGGTCGACTACGAAGCACTGACATCGAATGAGATATCCCAGACGATCCTGTTCCCGAACTACAAGTCTGTCATTGACCGCCTCGACGGTCTCAAGCTCGGTGTTTCGGCGGCCGGACGCAGAGTGCCCGCGGCGAGCCGCGTGACCTGGGAATTTCTCGGGCGCAAGGTCACCCCTTGGAGGTGCCTGCGCGCCATTGGCCTGATTGGTCTCGAAGACCCGGCGCTCGACGGCGGCATTCGTGCCCGCATCGATAACTCACAGGACGATCCGTACCTGTTTCTGGCGAAATCGGAGAGTTATTGAACCGGTCACCGGCCTGTTGCCCGGGTGTGTCCGCAGCGGGAAACAGCGGCGGTTGATTGTCCTCATGATGTCCATGGCGCGGGCGGCGGACTGTTGCGCTGGGACCAAAGTCGCTGTTTAAACCGCGTCGGGATTAAAACGCCAAAAAACAATCATGTTGCCGTCGCATTTGCCCCCAGGTGTGGCAAAAATGCCCTATTGCCGCCAAGCCGCTTGCGATATGTTCAGTATACGAATCCATGCATTTGGGGACTTGTGATGAAAACCTGCGCATTGGGAACGGTGTCCGTTCTTGCTCTGGGGGTAACGGGCGCCCACGCTGGCGACATGCTCGATTGGACCGGCCCCTATGCCGGCGTCAACGCGGGCGTGGCGATTCTGGACGGCGACGCAAGCCTCGTGACCGGTGGCGGCTTTGGCGGCTTCTCCGGCACGCTCGATCTGTCGGACACCGGTTTCACCGGAGGCGCGCAACTCGGGTGGAACTGGCAGCACAACGAGTTCGTTTTCGGCCTGGAAGCGGACATCAACTACGTCGATGTTGATGATAAGTTCAGTTTTTTCAACGGCAAGGGCACCAGCACTCTACGAGCCGACTACGATTGGTTTGCCACAGTCCGGGGACGTCTCGGCTGGGCCACGGACTCTTCCTTGATTTATGTGACCGGCGGACTTGCCCTGATCGACAGTGATCTGCGCGGAACGCAAGCTGGAGGGCTTGGCATCGCTGCTGCATCGGACTCCGAAGTGCTGATTGGCGGAACGATCGGTGGTGGAATTGAATATTCTTTATCCAATTCGTGGAGCGCCAAGGCCGAGTATCTCTATATGAATTTCGAGTCCCACTCGCTCTCCACGGGAGTGACCACGGCAAGGGTTGAGCCGGAGCTTCACGTGATCCGCGCCGGGCTCAACTACCACTTCTGCACCGGCGGGCCGGTCCTCGGGTCCTGCTGACCGCGATTTAGCGAACGCTCTCCGGCGCCTGCCATTCGTCATGCAGGACGCCGAAGAACAGCTGGTCGATGCGCCGGCCGTCGTCGAACGCGCGGATCTCGCCCTTCATCTCGCCTTCAACCCTGAACCCCAGCGCCTCGAGCGCCGCTATCGACGGTGCGTTGTCGGTGGCGACCTGGGCCGCGATCTTCTCGATGCCGCGCCGCTTGAAGAGATAGGCCACCAGGCCCGTCATCGTCTCGCGCAGGGCGCCGATGCCGCGGAAGTCGTGATCGCCGATGAAGTACTGCAGGCGGGCAAGCCGCTGCTGCAGCATCACGTCGATCAGGAACACACCGAAATGGCGGCGCGTTTCCTTGTCGAACATGCCGATCAGATAACGGGCGCGGTTGTCGAACTCCAAGATATGCGCCCGAAGTTCCTGTTCGGTGAGCTCCCGTGCCGGCATGTTGAGCGCATTCATCACTTCGGCATCGGCAATCCAGCTCAGGTAACGTTTGCCGGCGTCGGACGGACGCAGGCTGCGCAGCTTGAAGCGCTCCGTCTCGAGCGACACCGGCGGACCGGAAAAGGCAACGCGCCGTTTCGGCTGGCCGGGTTTCACGGTGATGTTCGACATGGCGTTTTTGCGGCCCTCCAGAGCGGGATCAGGAAAAGTGGACACCGGTTTTCCGTCCGATCCCGCTCTAAACTATGAGAAGCGATCACGTTTCATCGACTTAGGTGAAACCACCTAAGTCGATCGTGATCTTTAG